>NZ_WTKW01000060.1:0-16184 GCF_011378745.1 Pseudoalteromonas sp. Z1A6 | reverse complement strand
ATTAAAAAAGCCCTCCGCACTTAACCGTTCGGAGGGCTTTTTAGTTTTAAGGGCAAAGTTTTTAGCGTAAAAATGTAATTGGGTTGTCACTGAGGAATGAGGGTTTATTAATGACAGGCGCAGAACTAACAATCGACTTATTGGCCAAACACGGCGTAAATGAAGTATTTGGCTACCCAGGCGGAGCTATTATGCCAATTTACGATGCGCTGTATGGCGCGCCAGTCAAACACTACCTTACTCGTCATGAGCAAGGTGCAGGGTTTGCAGCTGTTGGTTATGCTCGCAGCACGCGTAAATTAGGTGTGTGTTTTGCAACATCGGGCCCAGGTGCAACTAACTTAATAACTGCCCTTGCTGATGCGATGATGGACTCAGTACCATTATTGGCGATCACCGGCCAAGTGCCTACTGCAGCTATTGGTTCAGATGCGTTTCAAGAAATAGATGTACTAGGTATGTCGCTTTCGTGTACTAAGCACAGCTACATGGTAGAACGAGCGGAAGACTTAGCAGAGATATTACAAGAAGCTATTCATTTAGCGCAAAGCGGCCGACCAGGTCCTGTACTTGTCGATATCCCAAAAGATATTCAAATGGCGCAAGTACCTTTTAAGCCTTGGCTTGCAGCTGATGAATACTTACCACAATTAGATTTAAATCAAGTTGCTATTGCTAATCAATTACTTAGTGAAGCAAAGCAGCCTGTAGCGTACGTAGGCGGTGGTGTACAAGCCGCTGACGCGCAAGACGAGTTAATGCAGTTTTTAAATAAAACGCAAATGCCGGCTGTATCAACACTTAAAGCATTGGGCAGTGTACTACCTGATTACGAACACTACTTAGGTATGTTAGGTATGCATGGTACTCAAGCGGCTAATATTGCTGTGCAAGAATGTGATGTGCTTGTATGTATAGGGGCGCGCTTTGATGACCGCGTAACGGGTAACTTAGCTAAATTTGCAGCTAAAGCTAAAGTAATTCATTTAGATATAGATGCCGCTGAAGTAGGTAAGCGAAAACCTGCTAAAGCTTCATTAATTGCTGATTTAAAAACCTCTTTACCAGCACTTGAGTGTTTTGTAACACCTAAAGCTTGGTGTGACACAAATAAAGAAATGAATATTAAGCACGCGTGGCGTTACGACTACCCAGGTGAGAAGGTTTATGCACCTTATTTACTTAGTCAGCTTAGTGAGCGTATGCCAAAAACTGGCGTTGTGTGCTGTGATGTTGGCCAGCACCAAATGTGGGTCGCGCAGCATATGAAATTTAGCCACCCGAGTAATCATTTAAGTAGTGGTGGCGCAGGCACAATGGGCTTTGGTTTACCGGCCGCTATTGGCGCACAAGTAGCACGCCCTGATGACTTTGTAATTACCGTATCAGGCGACGGCTCAATCATGATGAATATTCAAGAGCTTGCCACGATTCGCCGTAACAATTTACCAGTAAAAATATTAATTTTAGATAACCAGCGCTTGGGTATGGTTCGCCAATGGCAGGAACTGTTTTTTGAAGGACGTTACTCTGAAACTAACCTTTCGGACAACCCAGACTTTGTGCAACTAGCTGCTGTATTTGGTATTCCAGGGCAAACAATTACCCACGCTAACCAAGTTGATGATGCTATTACAGCATTAGTTAACAGCAAAGGCCCGTACATAGTACATGCTTGTATTGATGATAAAGAAAATGTTTGGCCACTTGTACCACCTGGGGCTGCTAACGACGAAATGATGACGGAGAAAGCAAAATGAAACACAGCCTAACTATTGCATTAAAAAGCCAAAGTATAGCGGTAGAACGCTTTTTACGAGTGGTGCGTCATCGTGGTTTTAACCTAACGCATTTTCAGCTCAATATAGATGATGGCTTATACAACGTAGCCATGACGGTAGATAGTGATAAACCTATTCATCTATTAACCAGCCAGCTAAACAAGCTGGTGGATGTAAAAGAAGTCACTTTACAAAATTTACAGCACCAACAGGCTGTATAATTACGAATTACAAAATAATTTACGAGTAACTGAGTCACTCGGTTATTCACCAATTTTAGAATGAGGAATGCCCGCTTATATTGCGGCAAAAACTGAGGTAACTATGGCTAAATTAAGAAGTGCAACAACAACTGAAGGACGTAAACGCGCAGGCGCAAGAGCATTATGGCGCGCAACAGGTATGACAGACTCTGATTTTGGTAAACCGATTATTGCCGTAGTTAACTCGTTTACACAATTTGTACCAGGGCATGTACACCTTAATCAGCTTAGTGAGCTTATGGGTGAGACAATAACCCAAGCCGGTGGCGTTCCAAAAGAATTTAATACCATTGCTATTGATGATGGCATTGCGATGGGACACGGCGGTATGCTTTATTCATTGCCTTCACGCGATTTAATTGCTGACTCGGTTGAATACATGGTAAATGGACACTGCGCCGATGCGATGATCTGTATTTCAAACTGCGACAAAATCACCCCAGGGATGATGCTGGCAGCGCTACGTTTAAATATACCGGTGATATTTGTATCGGGCGGTCCAATGGAGGCGGGTAAAACTAAACTTGCTAACATCGACATTAAACTTGATTTAGTTGATGCCATGGTTAAAGGCGCAGATGAATCGGTAAGTGATGCAGATTCAGAGCAAGTAGAGCGCTCTGCGTGTCCTACATGTGGTTCGTGCTCAGGCATGTTTACTGCAAACTCAATGAACTGTTTGTTAGAGGCTATAGGTTTGGCACTGCCGGGTAACGGTACCACGCTTGCTACCCATAAAGACCGTAAACAACTGTATGTTGAAGCAGGGGCTCGTATTGTTGATTTATGTCGTGAGTATTATCAAAAAGATAATCAAGATGTATTGCCACGCGCAATTGCCAATAAAACAGCCTTTATGAATGCAATGGTTGTTGATATTGCAATGGGCGGCTCGTCAAATACCGTATTACATTTACTCGCAGCAGCGCAAGAGGCCGGCGTTGATTTTGATATGTCGCACATTGATGCGCTTTCTCGTAAAACACCGTTTTTATGTAAAGTTGCACCAGCAACACCAGAGTACCATATTGAAGATGTCCACCGTGCAGGTGGCATGATGGCTGTTGTACGCGAGCTTGGTAAAGCGGGCTTAGTTGACATGTCGGTTAATCATGTAGCTGGGTCAACAATGGCTGAGCTTGTTAAAAAATGGGATGCAACCGACCCAACTAACGAAGTTGCGCGCAAATTTTACCGTGCGGGTCCTGCGGGCATTCGTACTACTAAAGCAATGAGCCAAGAGTGTCGTTGGGATGAAGGCGATAATGACCGCGTGAATGGGTGTATTCGAAGCGTTGAACATGCTTTTCGCCAAGACGGTGGTTTAGCTGTGCTTTCGGGTAATCTAGCGGTTGATGGCTGTGTTGTAAAAAGTGCTGGCGTAGTTGATGAAATGCTACATTTTGAAGGCACCGCCATTGTATACGAATCACAAGATGATTCAGTAGAAGGGATTTTAAATAACGAAGTAAAAGCCGGCGATGTTGTTGTTATTCGTTACGAAGGCCCTAGAGGCGGCCCAGGTATGCAAGAAATGCTATACCCAACAAGCTACTTAAAATCGAAAGGCTTAGCTGAAAAATGCGCACTTATTACTGATGGTCGCTTTTCGGGTGGTACTTCGGGTTTATCAATTGGCCATGTATCGCCAGAAGCGGCGAGTGGTGGTGCAATCGCTTATGTTGAAAATGGCGACAAAATCATTATTGATATCGCAACACGTGAAATCACATTAGCGCTAAGCGATGAAGAACTTGAGGCACGTAAACAAAAGCAATTAGCACGCGGAAAAATGGCGTACAAGCCAGTTGATCGTGAGCGCTATGTCTCGTCTGCTTTAAAGGCTTATGCATTACTTGCAACAAGTGCTGATAAAGGCGCTGTGCGCGACTTAGCTAAATTGGAGGCGCTTAGTTAATTATGGTCTCTCAAGAGCTCGATTATTTTCGCGCTATTATTCAAGCAAACATGGAGCCTTTGGCTAAAGTTACTGAGGTTAGCGAAATGGCTGAACTCAGTAAAAAGCTAGGTAACCATGTTTGGTTAAAGCGTGAAGACCAACAGCCCGTGTATTCATTTAAGTTACGCGGTGCGTATAACAAATTAAATAAATTACCTAAAGGCTCAGTGGTTATTACTGCTTCTGCGGGTAATCATGCTCAAGGGGTTGCATTAAGTGCATCTCACCTTGGGCATCAAGCAACTATTGTAATGCCAGTAACAACGCCTGAAATAAAAGTCAGCGCAGTGCGCGCACTTGGCGGTGAAGTTGTATTACATGGCCATCATTTTGATGCAGCAAAAGCCTATGCGCTTGAGCTTACAGATCAGCGTAACGGTATATTTGTCCCGCCATTTGACGATCCGGATGTCATTGTTGGTCAAGGCACTGTAGCACGCGAGTTAATGCAGCAATTAAACGAGCTTGATGCTGTGTTTATTCCTGTTGGCGGCGGCGGTTTACTTGCTGGTATGGCGGTTTACATTAAATCGTTGCGTCCAGATATAAAAGTAATTGGCGTAGAAGCCGACGAAAGTGCGTGTTTACAAGCAGCACTTGAAGCTGGTAAGCCAGTAGAGCTTGATCGCGTTGGTAGTTTTGCCGATGGCGTAGCGGTTAAAATTATTGGCACTGAAACATTTCGTTTAGCGCAAAAGTTTTGCGATGAAGTTGTAACCGTTACTAGCGATGAAATATGTGCAGCCATGCAGGATATTTTTGTATCTACGCGTGCAATTGCAGAGCCATCAGGTGCACTTGCAACGGCTGGGCTTAAAAAGTGGAGTCAGCAGTCGGGGTTAAAAGGACTACATTTAGCGGCTGTGCTTTCGGGTGCTAATTTAAACTTTGATCGCCTGCGTTATGTTGCAGAGCGCACTGCGCTGGGTGAAAAAAACGAAGCGCTATTAGCCGTTACTATTAAAGAAGAAAAAGGCAGTTTTAAACAGTTTTGTGCTTCTTTAGGTGGCCGTGCTATTACTGAATTTAACTACCGTTATGCAGGACCCGGTGAAGCACAAATATTTGTGGGTATTGCCCTGCGCCAAGGCGAGCAAGAGCTTAATGAGTTAAAGCAAGACTTAACAAATAACGATTATCAATTTTGCGATTTGTCGGATAACGAACTCGCTAAATTACATGTGCGTTATATGGTTGGCGGAAAAGCACCAGAGCAATTACATGAACGTTTATTGCGTTTTGAATTTCCTGAGTATCCGGGTGCGCTTGCACGCTTTTTAGATACTTTAGGCAGCAATTGGAACATTACCTTGTTTCATTATCGTAATCACGGTGGTTCGATGGGGAATGTACTGGCAGGTTTTGCAATTGAGCCGAGTCAGTATGAGATGTTTAACGAGCATTTGAATCGCTTAGGTTACAGTGTACAAGATGAAACACAAAACCCGTGTTTTACCCAATTTTTAACATCAAAACCGCAAGCAGAAAAAGCCGAAAAACTCGCCTCAGTATAATCCTTCTTTAAAGGCTGGCACCTAACTAGGGTGCTTGCTTTATTACACGTTTTACATATAGTTACAGGTAATCGTCATACTTTTTGAGGACACCTATTTGCTATTTAAAGGATTAATCATTGGATTGTGCTTTTTTTGCAGCCATATCGCGGCGCAAGAATCAGTCACATTACAGCTAAAATGGACACATCAGTTTCAGTTTGCTGGCTACTATATGGCTAAGCAAAAAGGCTTTTATAATGAAGCGGGCCTTGATGTAACTATTAAACAAGCTAATCCAATGAAACCTGATACCTTTGGTCCTGTGGCCAGTGGCGAAGCACAATTTGGTGTAGGGCATTCTGGTATTTTACAGCAACGTATTAATGGTCAGCCTTTTGTTGCAATGGCAGCCTTATTGCAGTTTTCACCTTATTGCTGGATGGTAAAAGACACGTCTGATATTTTTCACCCTCGTGACTTTGTTAATAAACGTATCACTGCTGTGAGCAAAAATGACGGCACCGAGCTACTTATTATGCTTAAACGCAGTGGCGTTGATGTAGATAAACTCAAAGTTTACAATGGCGGAAATTTTAACCAGGCTTGGATTGAAAACAAGCTAGATGCTATGCAAGTTTATGTTACTACAGAGCCTTATTATATGACTCAACAAGGCGTAGCTCATCGGCTTGTTTGCCCACAGCGTTATGGTATGGATGTATATAGCGACATTTTATTTACCAGCGAAAACATGCTTAAGCAAAATCCACAAACGGTCGAAAAATTCTACCAAGCGAGCCTAAAAGGTTGGCGCTATGCAATGATGAATATGGATGAAGCCATTGCAGTCACCCAGCAAAACTATGCACCGAGTAAGAGCTTTCATCAGCTCGCCTTTGAGGCTGAAGTACTAAAAAGTTATATAACCCCACCCACTACCAGTTTAGGGCATATGTCGATAGCAAAGTGGCGCTTAATAGCTGACTTATATGGCATACAGCAAAACGAATTTGACGAAGTGAAATCTCACTTTATTTATAAATACCAAGAGCCTGAAAAGATGCAATTATCATGGATGCTTATAGCAGCTATTTTGGTGAGTATTATTTCAATACCTTTGTATTTACGGCTGATTTTTAGGCAAAAATAACTGCTTAATGAGAGCTCACTGAGCTGATATAATTAATTGTCTTTTTATTTTTTAAGCTGTTATGACTTTAGCCGAGCAATTTTTTGCACTTGATTCACTTTTAATGCGCCATCGTCAGTATTGGCAGTGCACCGCATTTGATTTTGACACTATTCCTTGGCCAGAGCTGCAAGGCATACTTAACGAACTAACTGATGATCAGGTAACCGTTCTTGATAACGATCAAAATCAGCTATACCAATTTTTTAGCCAACACATAAACCAACTTGATGAACTTGCTAAGCTATGTGACTTACCTAGCTCTGCACACTCTCGAGCTGATTATCCGTTTTGGATAAGTAACGGCATTAAAGGTCGTAAGTTTGATCAGTTACAAGATTTTGTATCTGCACTACCTAATACTAAGCAACCAGTTTTAGAGTGGTGTGCGGGTAAAGGACACTTAGGGCGAATGCTTGCTTTTAATGGCGCAAGTGATGTGCATAGTATTGAACTGCAACAAAGCTTATGCGAGCAAGGACAAAAAAGTGCACAGCAACAAGGCTTGGCAATGCACTTTAGCCAAGCAGATGTATTAAAAGAGGATATCACTCAATTTTTTAATGCTGATATGCATGCCGTAGCGCTACACGCATGTGGTGGTTTGCACCAAGCATTTATGCGTCAAGCAAGTTTAGCGAAAGTACAGCAAATTAGCTTTTCACCTTGTTGCTATCATTTATTTACGGCTAATGAGTACCGTGTAATGAGTGAGGTTGCAAATAAAAGTGAGCTTAACCTAACGCATCGCGATTTAAAGCTCGCATTACAAGAAACCGTTACAGCGCCTTCTCGTCTGGAAAAAGTACGTAAAACAGAACTAGAATGGCGGCTTGGTTTTGACGCACTTAGAAAATCGATTACTGGCGAGCAATATTATGTAAGCGTACCTTCGGTTAACAAAGCTATATTCTCAGATTCGTTTAAATCATTTTGTGTATGGGCTGCAGATAAAAAGGCAATAAACCTACCTCAAGGTACTGATTATAATAAATATTTAGATATTGGTGTTGCTCGAAAAAAAATAACTGACCGAGTTGAACTGGTTCGACATGTGTTCAGAAGAGCAATTGAAGTTTGGCTTGTGCTCGATCGTGCTTTATATTTGCAACAGCAAGGCTATCAAGTAAGCGTTAAAACGTTTTGTGAAAAGCAGTTAACGCCTCGTAATATTTTGATTCTTGCTAATATCCATTAAATTTCCGTCCTCGACTTAATAAGAGATGCAATGAGAAAGTTAAAAAATTTATTCGATAACAATAAACGTTGGGCTGCACGTACAAGCGAAGCTGATCCTGAGTTTTTTAAAATTTTATCTATGCAACAAAATCCAGAGTATTTATGGATTGGTTGTTCAGACTCTCGTGTACCTGCTAATCAAATAGTTGATTTATTACCAGGCGAATTATTTGTGCATCGTAACGTTGCAAACGTGGTTGTACACACTGACCATAACTGTTTGTCGGTTATGCAGTACGCTGTAGAGGTTTTAAAAGTAAAACATATCATGGTAGTAGGTCACTATGGCTGTGGTGGCGTACAAGCCGTTTTAAACAATGCAAAATTTGGCTTTATTGATAATTGGCTACGCCATGTAGGGGATGTAAAAGAAAAGCATCTTGAACAACTTGATGCAATGCCAGAAAGCGAACGTTTAAGCCGCCTTATTGAGCTAAATGTAATTGAGCAAGTGCGTAATGTATGCCGTACTAACATTGTGCAAGATGCGTGGGAGCGCGGCCAAGAGCTAAGCGTTCATGGTTGGGTTTATGGTTTAGAAAACGGCCATCTTCATGATTTAGAATCTGTAGTAACGTGCGCGAGTGAAGAAACGCAAAGCTACAAAAAAGCAGTGCAGCACGTACTTAATAAAGTGGGCGAAAATAAATAAATTTATGACTAAAACGGCGATATTAATAGGTGCTACAGGTTTGGTCGGTAATGAGTTGCTACATAAGCTACTTAAGAGCGATCGTTATACCAAAGTGGTTACGTTAAGTCGTCGGGCTTTGCCTATTACACACGCAAAGCTAGTTAATCACGTTATTGATTTTGAAAAATTAACTCAATACGTTGAGCTTTTTAAAGGTGACGTATTGTTTTCGTGTTTGGGCACAACCCGTAAACGGGCGGGCTCTACACAAGCTCAGCGTAAAGTAGATTTTGATTATCAGTTTATAGCGGCGCAGTTAGCGGCATGTAATGGTGTTACGCATTACTGCTTAGTGTCATCAAGCGGGGCGAACACGCACAGTAATAGTGCTTATTTGAAAATGAAGGGTGAGCTTGAGCAACATATTAAAGCACTCCCTTTTGATAAAATAAGTATTTTACAACCGTCTTTATTATTAGGTGATCGTGAGCAATTTAGAGTGGCAGAAAAGATAGGTAGTATTATTTTTCCTGTTATTACACGGCTCCCGTTTTTAAAGCGTTACAAACCAATAACAGGTGAGCAAGTTGCGCAAAAAATGCTGAGTGTGAGTTTAGCGCAGCAGGCTAAGTTATTTTATTATGTGCTAGATGAGCTATTTGAATAAACTTGGTAAAACGCAAAAGGCAGCCTAAGCTGCCTTTTTTGTACATTAAATTAATACCAATTTTATTAAAAAAATGCTCATTCTAGCGTATTAAATAACTCACTAACTACGTTAAAAATTATTTATATAGAACAACTATGTACCATAACTTTAGCCTTGTTATTGAGCTATTTTCTTATCGCTATAATAGAACACTAATTTAATGCAATTGGTATAATTATTCAGCGTCAGTTTTAGTGCTAAGTTGTTGCTCAAGCAATGCAACTTTAGCTTCAAGTTCGGTTAGTTTTTCGCGAGTACGAATAAGTACTTGGCTTTGCACATCAAATTCTTCACGGCTCACAAAATCCATCTCAGCAAGCTTGTTTTGTAAAACTTGCTTTGTTTTACCTTCGAGTGTCTCTGCTAGGTTTTTTACACCTTGTGGCATATTGCTAGTAATTTGCTTAGCAATTTCTTCAAGTTTTGCTGGGTTGATCATATTTGTCCCTTCGATGCGGCCTAAAATAATAATAACTAATATTACCTTATACCCACGGTATTTAACACATGATCATCTTTACCTTAATTAATTAAGGCAATTGCTATGCTCGCAGTAATGGTTACGTTAAAATTGCGCGTCTTTTAAATTTCTTTGGTCGTTATGAAACTCAATCCTAAACAAGATGAAGCCGTAAAATATATTAGTGGTCCATGCTTAGTACTCGCAGGCGCAGGCTCTGGTAAAACCCGTGTTATTACGAATAAAATCGCTTATTTAGTGAAAAAATGTGAGTACAAAGCGCGAAATATAGCCGCTGTTACTTTTACCAATAAAGCAGCCAAAGAAATGCGTGAACGAGTACTGCAAACGCTCGGAAAGCAAGACGCTAAAGGTTTATGGGTATCAACGTTTCATACACTCGGTTTAGAAATAATAAAAAAAGAGTTAAGCACATTAGGGTTTAAACCCGGTTTTTCGCTATTTGATGATCAAGATACCAATCAGCTTCTTAGTGAACTCACCGAAGATGAGCTAAAAAAAGACAAGGACTTACTCAAACTACTTAAAATGGAAATTGGTAGTTGGAAAAACGAATTAGTACTGCCAGAGCAAGCAATACGCGAAGCGCGTGATGCGCAAAAGGCATTGTTTGCACAGCTGTATGCTCGCTATCAAAATCAGCTACGTGCTTATAACGCACTGGATTTTGATGATTTAATTATGATCCCTACTTTGTTACTTACTAATAACGCCACATCTCGTGAGCGCTGGCAGCAACGCTTTAAATACTTGCTGGTGGATGAGTATCAAGATACCAATACAAGCCAATATCAACTTGTTAAATTGCTAGTAGGCGAGCGTGCCCGTTTTACTGTGGTAGGTGATGACGATCAATCAATTTACTCATGGCGTGGTGCTCGCCCGCAAAACTTAGTGTTATTAGGTAAAGACTACCCAGGGCTTAGACTTATAAAGCTTGAGCAAAACTATCGAAGTGCAGGGCGAATACTAAAAGCGGCTAACATTTTAATTGCGAATAACCCACATGACATAGAGAAAAAGTTATTTAGTGAACTAGGTTATGGTGAGCCGATTAAAGTAATAGGGTGCCGCGATGAAGAGCATGAATCTGAGCGTGTGGTTGCTGAAATAATTTCACATAAGTTTATGAAGCGTACCAGCTATAAAGATTACGCGATTTTATATCGTGGTAATCATCAAGCACGTGGCTTTGAAAAATCTTTAATGAGTAACCGTATCCCCTATAAAATTAGCGGCGGTATGTCGTTTTTCGCTCGCTCAGAAATTAAAGATATTATGGCGTATTTACGTTTGCTAGTTAATCAAGATGATGACAATGCATTTTTACGTATCGTAAATACACCGCGACGCGAAATAGGCACGGTTACACTTGAAAAGCTTGGTACGCTTGCTAACGAAAAACACGCGAGCTTATTTGCTACCTGTTTTGATAACGATTTAGGCTACAGACTAAAAGGGCGTGGTTTTAATGCGCTTGCTGGGTTTGCACGCTGGGTTGTTGAGCTATCCGATAACGCAGTACGCGGTGATACGCTCGAAGCTGTTAAAGACTTAGTGCGTAATATTAATTATGAGGCATATTTGTACGAGTCGTCACCGAGTGCTAAAGCCGCTGAAATGCGTATGAAAAACGTATCTGAGCTGTATCGTTGGATCACCGATATGTTGACCGGTGATGCCGACAACGAACCAATGACATTGGCTGAGGTTGTTAGCAAGCTAACCCTTCGCGACATGCTTGAGCGTAACGAAGAAGAAGATGAAACCGATGCAGTGCACTTATCAACACTGCATGCATCTAAGGGCTTAGAGTATCCGTACGTATTTATGGTAGGTATGGAGGAGGGCTTACTTCCGCATCAGGTAAGTATTGATGAAGATAACGTAGATGAAGAACGCCGCTTAGCTTATGTTGGTATTACTCGTGCACAGCAGGAGTTAACACTTACTTATGCAAAAATACGTCGTCAATTTGGTGAAACCTCACAAACTGAGTTAAGCCGATTTGTACAAGAGTTACCGCAGGACGATCTCGCGTTTGAAAATAAAAAGGCGCCAAATACGCAAGCAGAGCGAATGGAAAAAGGCCAAGCAAGAGTCGCTAACCTTCGTGCAATGTTTAAAAAGCCTGAGTAATACCTCAGGCTAATTTTATAAAGACTGGGTTGCTTGTATTTCAGGTAACTCAGAACACACTAGAGCGTGTTGTTTTCCCACAAAAAATGCCAAACCGTGCTTGTCTAGTAAGGCTCTAAAATTAAGTATTGATGGGCCTTTAGCAATGACTTTCATTGCTTTGAGCTTCGTAATTGCTAGCACCCCTTGTAGCTGAAAATCGTAACTTTCTTGTTGTAAAACACGTTTACTAAAGGTCGAGCTAAGTAGCAGATAGTCAAAATTAATATCGGTTAGTAAATTAAGTTCGCATCGATCTTTAGCGAAATTGTTTAAACCAATTGAATAACCAAGTTGTGATAGCTTTTTGAGGTTTTCTATTTGTGTTGCGCTTGCGTGACGAATTTCTTGCTCATCAAATAGCAAACAGAGCTGGCTATGTCCTTGTTGTTTATTTAGCGTATCTGTAAATAAAACAAATTCGTGCTCCTCGAGTAGTAAACCAGAGCAAGGAACCAGCGCCATAGTTACATTTGCTGTAATTGCTTGTACATAAGCGCGTTGTAATAACTGTAACTCTATCTCGAGGTGCTGTTCTTTATCTGATGCAAACTTTTTCAAAATATCAAAGCTAGTAAAGCCAAGTATTGGGTGTTCACCAAATGCTTCAAATAAAGATTCAGACTGATGTTGCTCATCAAGAGTAATTATTTCTGAGCTTCTAAAACTCATAGGTAATATATCAAGGTGATGTTGTGCTTTTAGTGCCTGTGCAGGTATTGATTGCGTTAATAGCGGATGAAATAGCTCGTAGCGATTTTTTCCGGAGTTTTTAGCGTGATACATTGCAGCATCGGCATCACGAATAATTTCATCCGTATGCGTATAGCTTTTCTTTGAGTAGGTTATTCCTATACTAGCACCACTTTGAAGTGATTCGCCTTTAAGGAAAAAAGGCTTTTTCATTAAATCGATAATACGATTAGCGACATCTTCTGCTTGTTGAGGCTCAGTTAAGTGCGTTAATAAAATAACAAACTCATCGCCACCTAAGCGTGCTAGTAAATCATGTTCGCGTATACACTGGGCAAATAACTCACTAACGTTAATTAAAAACTGATCGCCAGCATGGTGACCAAGTTGGTCGTTAATGTCTTTAAACTTATCTAAATCAATAAATAAAACAGCAAAATTATGTTCAGGAAAGCGCTGATAATGTTGTAGTGTTTTTTCAAGCTGAGTTAAAAAGAGGCTGCGATTAGGTAAGCTAGTAAGAGAGTCGTGATGTGCGTCGTGATAAAGCTGCTGCTCTATTTTTTTACGCTCATCTATTTGCATTTGTAAGTGCAGATTTGTTTGACGCAGTTCTTTGGTTTTTTCGTTTACTCTAAATTCGAGTTCTTGATGGCTTTTTGCAATCGCTTGATTGGTGAGCTTTGTTTGTAAAACCGCTGCAATTTGATGAGATACAAAGGTAATTAACTCGCAATCATCCCGGCTGAAAATATGTTTGTTATCGTAAGCTTGGCAAACAATAAGGCCGATAACACCTTGAGCTGTTTTAAGTGGAGCGCCTAACCAACTAGTGGCCATTTGCTCTTTTTGTACAGGCTTAGCTCTTTGTACTACACCGCTTTCTATTAATTCTTTTGCTCTACACGGGTGTATAAGTTGCGTTTCTTCAGTGCTTATTACCAGTTCACTATAACCTTTAGCAAAGCGTCTTGGTTGTGTGTTTTCTTTAAATTCATCTACACAATAAGGGAAGCTTATCCAGCCAGACTCTTTATCGTAAAGTGCAATATATAAGTTTTCTGCGTAGGTAATTGTTTTTATTATTTCATGTATCTTAAAGTAAGCATCATCAAGGTTTTTAGCTTGCGTTGCTATTTCAGATATTTTAAATAGAATTTGTTGGCGTTGAAGTGCGCGTTTGCGTTGTTCTATTTCAAGGTTTAACGCGTCGTTACTTTGAGTGAGTGCTCGGGTACGAATTTTAACTTCTGACTCAAGGAGCTCTCGTTTTTTTACACGCTCTATTGCAGTTGCTAAATAAAGCGACATAAACTCAAGTAATTGTATTTGTTGTGAGCTATAGCCTTGTTTTGTATCGTAACTTTGCGCTGCTAAAACACCGATAATATTATGTTCTTGGTAAACCGGTACACCTACCCAATGCTCTGCTGGAGTGCCTAATGCTTTAAATAAGCCTTCTGCTGCGGCATTTTGCATTTGCTGCTTGGTAAAACATGTGGTTTTACCCTGTTTAAATACATAACCAGTGGCACCTTCATCAAAGCTATTTGATTGGTTAAGGGCGACGGCAATACCATCTTTTTCATCTGAAAAGTAAGAAAGTTCTAGCGATTGACTGTATTGATTTAATAGCACCACATAAAAACTTTTACTCGGCACATATTTTTGTAAAATGTCGTGGATAGCGGGATAAAGTAGGGTTAGCTCGGCAACAGTACTTGCTTGCTCTGATAATTGTATAAGCGCATTTTGTAAGTGATGTGATTGTTTGTATTTATTGAGTAATGTTTTTAGACGTTTATTTTGATACGCCAATTTACTCGATACTGAGAGTTTATCTTCCAATGATCTAACCGGCTATTTTTATTGTATAGTTATTAGCCTTATACTTTCACTTTTAGCGCTTATCGTCAAGTTGATATTCGTACTATCATACTGGCTAGAAACACTATTTTAGGTATTAAAAAAGGCTTACCGAAGTAAACCTTTTTTGTGTATTTCAGCTGTATTTACTTAGATGTCATGAAGTCGATAGCAGCGCTTATCTCATCATCAGAACAATCCATACAGGTGCCTTTTGGAGGCATCGCATTAAAGCCATTTAGTGCATGCTCAAGTAAAGTGTCTTTACCTTTAGCTATACGTGGAGCCCAATCGTCAGGCGATTTAGGCGCGCCTAGTGCACCAGTACCGTGACATGCAAAACATGCACCTTGATACACTTGCTCACCAGAACGAGGGCCTGTAGGCGCCGCTGCTACAGCAGCTTTATCGCCTTCAAGGTATACAGCACCAACCGGCGCGAGACGTGCTTTAATTGCATCTTCAGTCATAGAGTTATCATATGGCTGTGCGTATGCAGTGGTTGCTAGCATTAATAATGCTGCAGCTGTTAATTTTTTCATTTTGCCTTGCTCACTTCGATTTGAACGTGATCAATCACGATTAAAGATGACGGAAATTAAACCGATTATAACTCTCTGAGCCAATTTATAAAATGCTAAGAGGCATTTTTATTAATAAAACTGACTACTTTTTGCGTTAACGCAATAAAATTTAATTATTTACTGTTTTTTGTTAAGCAATTTAATAAGCGCAAACAGTCATACAATTAACTTTTAGATCCTAATATCAATTTATTGATAATACGCTACTAACTAGTTTTTCGATCCCTGCATCGGCTTCAATAATCGATTGCGCAAGCATATAAGCTGGGGTTGTAACTAGCTTATTTGGCTGATCAATAACAACATCATCTACTGCACAATTTATATGTTTAGCGCCTAATGTGCTTAGCGCTTGTGCTGTCTCTGCATCGTTACCAATCGTAAGTACAGCGTTATCGTAAATAAATGGGATCAAAGCGGGTGCAATACACATATAACCAGCAGGCTTATTTTCTTTTGCAAATGATTTACAAGCATTAAGTACGTCTTCATTAATATTTGCTTTTGCGCCTTTAATTGCAAAGTCACATAAGTTTTTTGCAGCGCCAAAACCGCCAGGTACAATTAATGCGTCAAACTGAGTTACGTCTAATTCAAGCAGCGATTTAATGTCACCCCGTGCAATACGAGCCGCTTCTGTTAATACATTACGTTTATCAGGCATTACTTCGCCCGTTAAATGGTTAATGGTATGAAGTTGTTCAATATCCGGTGCAAAACACTGATACGTTGCGCCATTTTTGGCTATATGTAATAAAGTTAAAATTGCTTCATTAATTTCACTACCATCGTACACACCAGACCCTGCTAATATTACCGCTACGTTTTTCATGCTTTTGTGCCCCTAAAGTCTTTTTTATAAGTCGATCGGATGAAGTCTAACATGCTCAAAATTTCTCGCGAAAATAAATTTTTAGTACAAAAATCATTCTCTATGCAAGTTGTATTGCGGTTTATGCCATTTGCGATCACTTTGCCTTTAAAAAAATTATAAAGGATCGCTATGATCTTCGATCCATTGTGCTAGAATACTCCTCCGGTTATTTAAATGGACGCGAATAATCAAAGTGAATAACAACACAAGCAGTCGTTAGAAAACCTTTTTCCACAT
>NZ_WTKW01000006.1:0-30470 GCF_011378745.1 Pseudoalteromonas sp. Z1A6 | reverse complement strand
TAATATAGAAAAAACGAATATAGTAAATAAAACACTAAATAAAATTGAATAGCTCATTTTTTAATTGCGGGACTCATAATTGCCGTATTTGTATAGCTGCAATATTTTGATCCTAGATGAATATGGCTTACTGTTTTTATTACACTAAACTCAATTCAATCTGCTATTAGTTGTTTGTATTTGATGATCACACAATTACGCAAACGTAACCTTAAGGAATAAAAAAGCATGCTTACATCAATCCCTGATTTACTTAAAATTATCACACCTAACCAGCGCCGTATTGACGCAGCACAAGCAAAGCTCGAGCTTGAACAAAATAAAGGCTTACTTATTGATGTGCGCGAACCAGCAGAACACGCAACAAATGCAGCTGTTGGAGCAATAAATATTCCGCGCGGGTTACTCGAAATGAAGTTGATGGAAATAGAAAAAGATGCAACACGCCCAATTTACTTACACTGTGCCAGTGGTGCACGTGCAACCCTTGGTGCAGAAGCGCTAACACGTGTTGGTTATGAAAACGTTAGTGTTATTACCTGTGATGCAAGCCAAATATGTAGCGTGTTTTAAGCATCTACTTAAGTGCTTGCAGTTATGCACCTAACAAAGGTAGGTGTTTAACGCTGTGATAAGTCAGTGCTAATTTAATACACGCTTTAAGTGGGTACTCTGGTAATGGCTTTTCACTATTTAACACTATTGCTCTATTTCCTTCAAAAGTGAGATTATGAGAATATAATTCTCTAAATGTAATTACGAGCTTTGATTGGCAATGAAAAAACAAATAACATGATGATCCTTTAAAGCCAATGCGAATGGGGCTGCCATTTATTGTGCTATAGCTTGGCTCTCCCCACTTTATTGACTCCTCCACAGCTCCCAAGTTTTGCTCTTGTGCTACGGTATAAATTAGCTCCCGTAATTTTATAAGCGTACTTTTAGTTATCTGAGGATAATTATTAAATATATTTTCAATATCCGTAGTCACAAAAACATCCTTATAAGCAAGATATTGGCTGTATTTAAAAATAAGTTACTTTTGCTGCCTTTCATCAAGTAAAACAAGTAGCATCTGCTCAATATTTTTAACACTATAAGTAAGTGCTCTCAGTAGCTCTTTCTCACTTTGTTCTGTCGCCTGCTGCGAAGTTTTACCTTGATTAGCCAATACATCTTTTTGCTCAAGTATCGCTTCTCTAAACTCACTCGCATTAACTACACCAAGCAAAGACACTAAAGCCCCATTTCCTGACTGCCCTGCCGTTTCAAAGCTTAAACGATATAACCCAAACAGTCGCATTAACGGCCCTTGGCTTAATCCAACATCAGTTATTTTTTCAAGCGGAATAGATTTTTCTTCTTTAAATAATATGCCACGTTTAACTACCAATTTTTGTGGTAATAAGTCAGCCGACATAGCTGCGAGTATTCGCCCGCCCACCAGCCATACGATAAGTAAAATGATAGGTATAAGCGGTATAGTAACAAGAGCCAACATTGCAAATAGCGAGGTAGTAACCATCCAATATTGTTTTACCTTGTAATCGAATGAAGCACTTTTTAAAATATGTTTTGTCATTGTTTTAATCCTTTATCTATATAACTACAAATACACTCTGTAAACTTCAATAATCTCTACTCAATCTTACAAACTAATAACGACTTTTATAGCAAGGGCAATAAACACAATACCCAGTATTTTATCAAGCCATGGGTTTTGCTTAGTAAAACCAAAGCGATTTTTTGAAACCTCAGTAAGTACTGCAACTAGCAAATACCAACCTGTATCAATTATAAACACGGTTAAGCACATAATAATGCCAATGCTTAAAGTGAGATTTTGCGGGTCTATAAACTGCGAAAACAACGCTAAAAAGAAAATGGCTAATTTAGGGTTTAAAAATGCAATGGCGAATCCATCTTGCAGCGCTTTAGTTGCACTTACCTCGCTTTTTTGTACTTGCAGTTCGTCATTATTGGGTTTTGCTAATAGTATTTTTAAACCTAAATAGGCTAAATATCCAGCACCCAAATATACAAGCACTTGGTATACCGTTGGAAATTGAGCCATCAATGTCCCCAAACCAAGTAACGAAGCGGCCGCATAAAGCCCAACACCCACGCCATGGCTAAGTGCAGCAAGCATACCGTTTTTCATTCCGCCACTCATTGTATGCTTTAGTACAACTGCAAGGCTTGGGCCTGGCGACATTGCACCCATCATGCATACAAGTACTAAACTAAACCATGCTGCTAATGTCATTTTTGTCCTTATAGTTCATCGTTTTCTATTAATAATATATAGGCCATTATTTGGCCTTATTACTTTCCAACCTTCTTGATTTTAGCGGTATATGCGCTCATTTAAATCATTTACATCAATGTCGTTACTAAAAACCACGCTTTTTAAATTCTACTATTTTTTGCATTGTTTGTTATCCACTTTATAAGCTGTATTCAAAATCGTAATAGTGAATGCCCTGCTCAACACGTATTTTCATGCTGCCAGTTAATCCTTCTAGCTCATTAGTGCCTGAGTCGGGGATTACATTTAAAATTAGGCTGTCTTGGCCTTTATCCATAGTGCCAAAATGCTGCAATACAAAACTGCCTTTTTTGCCGTCAAGCTCACCTATCACTTGCTCTATGGCAACATAACCGGCACTACCTTGGGTTGGCGTCATTGCGCTAAGCATCTCGCCTTGGCTTGTAGCATTTAAGTCACCTTTAAATGTTTTATCAATCGACATACGTCCTAAGTTAATACCTTGCTGCCCATTGGCGTAACCTTCAATTAGCGCTAAAGCCACTGTAAATTCACCACTTATTATTTTTGTTGTCATAACAATTCCTTATTGATGATATTTAATACTATTGATTTTTAATCCGATGATGCCATATCTATACCTTAACCTTTAAAAAGAATCCACTATGTCAAAAAACACCTCTGCATCCGAAAAAGCCGCTTTTAGCAGCTTATTACCTGTTTTTGCTTTTATAAAACCTTACAAATGGATGGTAGCCGCTGCGCTAGCCGCGCTATTGGTCACTGCGGGTGTTAACTTATCACTAGGTCAGGGGGTTAAGTTTGTTATTGATCATGGGTTTATTGCAGGCTCCAAGGAGCAATTGCAACAAGCTGTACTGGTACTCATTGGCTTAATCAGCTTATTAGCAATAGGCACCTTTAGCCGTTTTTATTTAATGTCGTGGATTGGCGAACGAGTCAGTAACGATATTCGAAAAGCCGTGTTTAATCGCATTGTTACCTTGCACCCTAGCTACTTTGAAGAAAACCGCAGTGGCGAGCTTATGTCGCGTTTAACCACCGACACCACACTACTGCAATCAATTATCGGCTCATCATTTTCTATGGCGCTGCGCAGTGTACTTATGTTGATTGGTGGACTCGCTATGCTGCTGTTTACTAATTTAAAACTTACTTTAGTGGTTGTAGCCTGTGTACCGCTGGTACTTGTTCCTATGATGATATTTGGTCGAAAGGTACGCAAACTAGCCAGCTCAAGCCAAGATGCCATTGCCGACATAAGTACCTATGCCGGAGAAATCATACAAAATATTAAAGTAGTGCAAAGCTATAGCCATGAAGAACAAGAGCAACATGCCTTTGCACTTGAGACCGAAAAAGCCTTTAACGTGGCTAAAAAACGCATTAAACAGCGTTCGTTTTTAATAGCCGTAGTGATTTTTTTAACCTTTAGTGCCATTAGCGCTATGCTATGGGTAGGTGGCAACGATGTACTTGCAGGTACCATGACCGGGGGCGAGCTAGGTGCATTTGTGTTTTACGCTATTATGGTTGCAATGTCGGTGGCAACCGTTGCTGAAGTATATGGCGAGCTACAACGCGCAGCAGGCGCGGCGGCAAGGCTGCTTGAGTTACTTGCTGTTAAAAGTGAAATAGAAAACCCGCTAAACCCACAAGATAGTAATTTACTGCAAGAAAGTAGCAGCCCTGCTATTACGCTTGAAAATATAAGCTTCAACTATCCCTCTCGCCCAGACGTAAGCGCGCTTAATAAAATAAGCCTAAATATAAATCAAGGCCAAACCGTGGCAATTGTTGGCCCTTCTGGTGCAGGTAAAACAACGTTATTTGAATTACTACAGCGCTTTTACGATCCGGCTAGCGGAGCCATTAAATTTAAAGATGTAAACATTAAAGATTTATCGCTTAATACTCTGCGCAATAAAATGGGCATGGTAGCGCAAAACCCTATTTTGTTTAGCTCCGATGTAATGCATAACATTCGTTACGGCAACCCAAGTGCAACCGACGAGCAAGTATACGCTGCAGCAAAGTATGCGCATGCCGATGAATTTATCAAACAGTTACCGCAAGGTTATAACAGCTTTTTAGGTGAGCAGGGTGTGAGGTTATCGGGTGGGCAGAAGCAGCGTATTGTGCTTGCACGTGCCATATTAAAAGACCCTGAAATACTTCTTCTTGATGAAGCCACCAGCGCGCTGGATGCGCAAAGCGAACACCATGTACAAGCTGCACTTGAGCATTTAATGCAAAACAGAACAACATTAATTATTGCCCATAGGCTGGCAACGGTTAAACATGCCGATGTAATTGTAGTGATGGAAAATGGGGAGATTATAGCAACGGGTACTCACCAAGAGTTGTTAGTAAGTAACCCGCTGTATCAAAAACTGTGTGAATTACAGTTTAATAAGGATTAACCTTCGGTATTTGGCACTATCTGAATTTCTACACGGCGGTTTTGAGCACGGCCATTTGCACTATCATTAGTTGCAATTGGGCGTGTTTCGCCATAGCCCATAGTGCTAATACGTGTAGCCATAATTTGTTGGTTCACTAAGTAGTCTTTCACACTTTGTGCGCGTTCACGCGATAGATTCATGTTGAAGCTATCTTTACCCGTACTGTCGGTATGACCTTCTACACTTAAGTAGGTTTTTTCGTACTTGTTCATTACTTTAGCAATTGCATCTAACGTATCGTTAAAGCCTGATGAAATATAAGACTGAGCAGTCGCAAACGTAATATTTGATGGCATTACTAAACGTAAGTTATCACCTTCACGCACTACTTCAACACCTGAACCCGCTAACTCATCACGAAAAGCCGCTTCTTGTTTATCCATGTAGTCGCCAACAGCAGCACCCGCAAGTGCCCCAATTGCTGCACCAATAAAAAAGCGTTTATCTTTATGGTTACTCGTAGCTTTACCTAATACGCCACCTGCGGCAGCGCCAATTGCTGCGCCTTTACCTGCATTATTCATTTCACAACCAGAAAGTAATACGGCTAGTACGGTTACGCTTAAAAGTGATTTAGTTAAAGTCATGGTGATACCCTATTCATTAAGAATTTAGCAAGAGTATGCAAATACATGTATGAACAAACTATGAAGAGGGTGTTAAAACCAACGCATCTTGCTTGATTGTTAAACAGACACCAAACTAATGTGTCATTTTAATAAAAATGTCATACTACACAGTGACAATTTGACGAATTTTACAAAGGATAATGGCGCAATGTTAATTGCTATTTTTAGACAGTTTTTTTTACTAGGGTGTATGAGCTTTGGTGGCCCCGCTGCGCATTTAGGTTACTTTAAACGCCACTTTGTAGACTCGTTAAATTGGTTAACTAACACCCGTTATGCACAACTTATTAGTTTAAGCCAAGCACTGCCTGGGCCTGGCTCTAGCCAAGTTAGTTTTGCTATTGGTGTTGAGCGTGCTGGAGTACTGGGTGGTATAGCTGCCTTTGTAGGTTTTACGCTGCCTTCGTTTTTAATAATGGTGCTGCTTGCGGTTAGTGCTCATCAGTTTGACGCTGTTTACTTTGCTATTATTGCAGGCTTAAAGTTATTTGCCGTTGTTATAGTTGCTGATGCAACACTTAGTATGGCTAAAAGCTTTTGTAAAAGTGCTGCGCTTAAGTTACTTGCGGTAATGAGTACACTTGCTTTGGTGCTATTTCCAATGATGGGAACTCAAATCGCTATTTTAATAACCGCTGCAACAATAGGTGCTATATGGCCTTTATTAAAACTGGGTACAGCCACAGAAAATGTTAGCAGTACAAAAAGTAATATTAATTGGATTGCACTGGGGTTATTTGCGCTCTTACTTGGTGTTAGCTTTATTCCACTAGGACATGAGTTTGCTTTGTTTGCCCCTTTTTACCAGGCAGGTGCAATGGTGTTTGGCGGCGGACACGTAGTACTGCCGGTACTTCAAGCTGGCGTACCAGCATTGAGTGATGATCAGTTTTTAAGTGCTTACGCGAGTGCACAAGCAGTGCCTGGGCCTATGTTTACTATTGCTACTTACTTAGGCGCACAACTTACTACAGAACAACCTTTAGTGGGTGCTCTTATAGCTACACTGCTTATATTTATGCCTGGTTTTTTACTTATACTCGCATTCCAAAAGAGCTGGATTAACTTGGCAAGTAAGCCACGTTTTGCAAGCTCAATAGCGGCGCTTAATGCCGCGGTAGTAGGTTTTTTAGCGGCTGCACTGTATTCGCCAATTTGGACATCAGCGGTGCATAACCTTTGGCAAGTTGCGTTAGTAATAATTACATTTGCATGGCTGCGATTTAAAAAGCCACCTATTTGGTGGCTCTTAGCTTTATTTATTGCTGTGGGTCTTTTACAACACTATTTGCCATTACTCTAAACGTTGGCTTATCTGTTTGTTGCTCACTCGGTGGGCTTAATTGCCCACTAACACTTTGATACGCCCTAAGCCCAAACACCGGCAACACGGCAAGTAAATGATCCATTATTTCGGCTTGTAAATGCTCGTACGAAATCCAGCGTTTGTCTTCACTAAAGCAATAAAACTCAATAGGTAAACCATGGTTTAGTGGTTGTAGCTCTCGTACCATTAACGTAAGCGACGTATTAATTTTACTGTGCTGTTTTAAATAGCCTTCAGCATAGCGACGAAATAACCCTAAATTAGAAACCTGAGCAGGTAATGTCGTCACTCGAATATAGTCGTGCAGCGGAATAGCCGCATCAATTTGTTTTCTAAACTCATCACCCACTAAACAAATACTGTGCATATCAATATTGAGTGAACGTTTAATACGTCTACCGCCCGACTCTTGCATGCCGCGCCAGTTTTTAAATGAACCCGCTACCAGCATATAAGTTGGAATAGTTGTTATGGTGTTATCCCAGTTACGTACCTTTACAGTGTTTAAACCCAAATCAATTACTTCGCCATCGGCGCCGTAATTTTCTACTTGAATCCAATCACCATAGGTTACTAGGCGATTTGCTGCTATTTGAATACTGGCTACAAAGCCTAAAATAGTGTCTTTAAATACTAATAACGTAACGGCAGCAATAGCACCAAAGCCAGAGAGAATATAAGTAGGTGACTTCTCAAGAAAAATGCTCACAATTAAAATTGCACACACAATAAAGGTTATTAGCTTAACAACCTGAATTAAGCCCTGAATAGGGACTTCGCGTGCAAACTCTAACTGGTTATAAATAGTACCCGCAATGCTCACAATACTACTAAAAATAAAACCCGCATAAATAATAAGCAAAGCTTGTCCTATTGTTTTTAGTATTTCTCCTGCAATTTCATTAACTGGGTATACGCTATCAAACGTAGCTAAAAACAATACGCAGCACAGCATTCCGGCAATACGTTTATTTAGCTTATTAAGCATAGGAGAAAGCGCACCAATTCGCTCAGGAGAAAGCCTCGTCACTATTTTTTGAATGCCAGGTAACATTAATCTACGAGTAAATAAGTAAACAATTAATAAAGAAAATATCCCTATTGAGACTGCGGTAATTGAGCTAAGAAAATCCGCGTCGGGTACTTTTTCAAACCAAGGAGCAATTAATTCCTGAAGATGGGTGTTGGTCATAGTGTTTCAATTTCCTTACTGATTTGTGGTTCAGGTAAATCTTGTTGAGCATAAATGTCGGCAAGCTGCTGATCTTTAGCAACCCATAGCTCATTCACATAATGTTGAAAATTAACTTTAAATACGTCATCGCTTTGATAGCTGCCCTGCATATTGTCATTAATGGGCGTTACGTCTATTGAAACATAAATAGAATCTAGCTCACCTTTTAGCAAGTTACGACAAACGTGATCTGTCTTACCGCTGTATACTAAACTTGTATTAAGCATGGCATCAAATTGATCGGCTAATACTTCAAGCGCAAAAGCAATGCCACCCGCTTTGGGCTTTAATAAATGCTTAAAAGGACTTTGTTGCAGATTATGTTTGGCTGGCGTATAGCGTGTACCTTCAACAAAATTAATGATGGTAGTAGGATGATGACGAAAATTACGACAGCTACGCTTCGTGCGCTCTACATCCAACCCTTTCAACTTTGGATTTTTAGCAAGCTGCGCTTTGCTTACCCGTTTCATAAACGGCATACCCATAGCCCACGCACCAGTGCCAATAAAAGGCATGTACTTTAACCCGTCTTTTAAAAAGAACTTAGGGGCAGGCAATGCATGTAATGAGCTAAGTACAGTTATATCTAACCAACTCGCGTGGTTACAAATAAGTAAATACCAACTTTTTGAGTTTAAGTCGCCACTTATATCAACCACAATGTTAGGGCAACCTAACCAAAGCCCTAAACGGTTGCCGTTACACCAACCTCGGTAAGCGCTGTGTAATATAGAGTTAACCACAGGCAAAGGCAGTAATAACTTAATAAGGCCCAGTACAAATACTAGCGAGCCAAAAAGTATCATGTTAGAAAACAATACGCAGCCTACAATTAAGCCGTTAAGCCAATTTGGTAACCACTTTTTTAGCATAACTGTAAGCTCATATTTTTACCTTTTACTTATGGGTTTTTTCGAGCGATTGTAGTGTTTGCTCTTTGTTTTCCCATAAGCGGTTTAACTCGCTTTGAAAGCGAACTCTAAATTCAGAATCACCGGTGTAGTCACCAATAAGCTCTTCGCTTACCGGCCTTACTTCCACGTGTACGTTGATATTTTTTACCTTACCACCAGCAAAATCCATAAAAGTAGGAATACCATCTGGGTACTGAATGGTAACGTTAACCACTTTAGTAATTTGCTCGCCCATTGCTTGCATTACAAAAGCAATACCGCCCGCTTTTGGTTTTAATAAATGTGGGAACGGGCTATTTTGGCGCTCATGCTTTTGCGTAGTAAAACGAGTGCCTTCTACAAAGTTAACCACACTTACTGGCATCTCTTTAAATTTTTCGCAGGCTTTGCGCGTGGTTTCTAAATCTTTGCCACGCAGCTTTGGATTCTTTTTTAATTGGCTTTTACTCGTGCGAGTCATAAACGGAAAATCAAGCGCCCACCAACACAAACCTAAAATAGGCACGTAAATAAGCTCTTTTTTCAAAAAGAAGTTTAAAAATGGAATTTTACGATTAAACACGCGCTGTAATACTAAAATATCGACCCAGCTTTGGTGATTTGCAATTACTAGGTACCAATCTTTTAGTTTAAGGTCTTCAAGGCCAGTTACATTAAGTTTAGTTGGCGTGAATAACGCTTGATTTAAGCTATTAAAGGTAACCCAAATAGTTGCAAATTGCTTAGCTGCCCAGCTCATAAGCTTTTGTAGAGGCTTAATAGGGATAAGCTTTATAAGCCCACAAACAAAAATAGGCACAAACCAAAAAAGTGTGTTTATTGTGTAAAAAATAATACTAAATACACTGCGAATAACTGACATTACTTCCATTCCTTTAAACATTGCGCAGCCACTAATACTGCGCTTTCAGTTGCTTACAAATTAATCTTCAAAATAGGTATAGCCTTCAAGGCCTGCATTAAGCTCAGCTAAATAACCTTCTTTACACTGCGTCGATACATCAAGTTTATTAACTTGGTACGCAAAGTTGTCAGCTAAAATGGCGCTATCATAGTCAACAAACTTTAATACATCCTTAACGCTATCACCTTTTATAGCATTGGTTAACACGTAGCCGTCGTCGTTAAGCTCTACGTGCACCGAATCAGTGTCACCAAATAGGTTATGTAAATCACCTAGAATCTCTTGATACGCGCCTACCATAAACATAGCAATGTGGTATTGCTCGCCATGCTTATATTCTGGTATTGGTAGGCTGGTTTCGATACCAGCGCCTTCAACGTATTCGCGAATTTGCCCGTCAGAATCGCAGGTAATATCTTGAATAATCGCGCGCTGAGTCAGTGGCTGAGTTAAGTTTTCGATTGGCATAACAGGAAACAACTGCTGAATACCCCATACATCAGGCAACGACTGAAATAATGAAAAGTTAACAAAGAGTTTATCAGCAAGCTTTTCATTTAAATCGTCGAGTACTTCACGATGCGCGCGCGCGTTATTACTAAGCGATGCACGTACACGATGTAAAATAGTAAAGTAAAGCTGCTCTATTTTCGCCCACTCTAGCATGCTTACTAAGCCATGCACGTACTGATCGTGCGCTTCGCTAAATAAGTGCATAGCGTCGTGATAAATTTCTAATGCCATACGCGGGTTTAAACGCTGTAAACACTGCCACATTTCATCAAGCACTAATGCGCTATTTTCAAGCGGTGACTCTGGATTTAAATGATTAGGCGCTTTTTCTACGTCAATTACATCGGTAATTAATACCGCATGGTGAGCAGTTAAAGCACGCCCCGACTCGGTGATAATGGCCGGATGCGTAAGGTTATGCTGATCGCACACTTCTGCAAATGCATTCACTACGTTACGCGCATACTCTTCTACGGTGTAATTCATTGAACACGCACTACGCGAGCCAGAGCCCTCGTAATCAACGCCTAAGCCGCCGCCCACATCAACTGTATTTAACGGTACGTTTAATTGTGTAAGCTCAGCAAAGTGGCGTGCACATTCACGTAAAGCACGGTGAATATCACGAATGTTGGCAATTTGAGAACCAATATGAAAATGCACCATTTGCATTAAGTGCAGCTTATTATGCTTTTTAAGCACTTCAACAGCACTTAGTACTTGGCCTGCTGTTAAACCAAACTTGCCTTTTTCGCCGCCCGTGTTTTGCCACTTGCCTTTGCCTACTGAGTTTAGGCGAATGCGAATACCAATAGCTGGCTCAATGCCTAGGTTGTCTATTTCTTCAAGTAGTGTGGTCAGTTCTGAAAGCTTTTCTACCACAATTTTTACGCTGTGGCCCATTGCTTGACCAATACACGCTAGGCGTAAAAACTCACTGTCTTTATAGCCGTTACACACTATTGTGATTGGCTCTTTTGCTACACCCAAAATAGCCATAAGTTCTGGCTTTGAGCCTGCTTCTAGGCCAACAAGCCCGCTTGGATGCGCTAATAGTTTACTTACTACAGAACGTTGTTGATTTACTTTAATTGGGTAAACACAGGTGTATTTTCCGTTATATTCGCGATTTGCTCGCGCCTGCGTAAACGCGTTAGTAAGTGTGTCTACACGATTTTTTAAAATATCAGTAAAGCGTACTAAAACCGGCAACGTTAAACCTTGTTGCTTAAACTGCTCAGTTAATTGCGTTAAAGAAATGGCCGGTTTTGTTTGGTCGCCATCTGGGTAAGCCACCAGTTCGCCTTGTGCGTTAATATCAAAATAACCATCACTCCAATGAGCAACGTTATAAGTGGCGCGTGCTGTTTCTAAACCCCAGGTCATGGCAACTCTTCTTTAGTCAATTAGGTATAAAGGCGCATTTTAATACGTCACTATCCACTAGGCTAACAAAAATTGAACTTTCACTCACTCCTAACTAACTTTATTCGTCAAATCAGTTAAAATGTCATTGAGCAAAACGCCAAGCACTGGCAGAATTGCCCCTTTTTCATACTCAACCTAAAAAGTGTAATAGTAACTATGGCAAATTTAGATCAAAGTAAGTGGTTTACTGAAATTAGCGACCGCGATGGCAGCGCATTTTCATTACGTATTAATAAAAAGTTAGATGAAAAACAGTCTCCTTTTCAAAAGGTAGAAATGTTTGAAACCACAGACTTTGGTAATTTAATGATCATCGACGGGTGTACTATGGTAACAACTCGCGAAAACTTCTTTTATCATGAGATGATCAGCCACCCTGCACTTTTAGCGCATCCAAACCCTAAAAACGTCGTTATTATTGGCGGCGGCGACTGCGGTACTTTACGCGAAGTATTAAAACACCCAGGCGTAGAAACTGTAACGCAAATAGATATCGACGAAGTAGTAACGCAAATGTCGTTAAAATACTTCCCAGAGCTTTGTGAATCTAATAACGACGCCCGTGCAACTGTTATGTTTGACGACGGTATTAAATACATGCGCGAAGCCGCTGGCGAATCTATCGACGTAGTGATTGTTGATGGCACAGATCCGGTAGGTCCAGGTGAGGGTTTATTTAACCATGCGTTTTACACAAGCTGTTTAGATGCACTGCGCCCAGGTGGTATTTTAGTACAACAAAGTGAATCACCACTTATGCACATGCCACTATTAGTTGAAATGCGCGAAGCAATGTTAAGCGTAGGCTTTAACGATTTACAAACATTACCATTTCCACAACCAATTTACCCAAGCGGTTTATGGTCAGTAACACTTGCACGTAAATCACAAGCATTTGACGGTTTTAGAGAAGATGCAGCTGCAAATATTGCACAGCACAGCGAGTACTATAACAACGGTATTCACCATGGTGCACTCGCTACACCTAACTACATGAAACGCGCATTCGATAAAAAATAATCTATACCAATTTTATTAAACTAAAAAGGGAGCATTTAAATGCTCCCTTTTTTATGCTTTTAAAAACGCCATTGCGCATTTAGCATTATTTGCTGCTGCGAGATTCGTTCATTAAATCCAATTGGCTCTCTATTTTTTGCAACACTTTTAAGTGCAGAACCTTCAACCCCTATTTGTAGTTTATTAGTGAGCTGGTAGCGCCATGTTGCGGTTAAGCCTTCCCCATTACTTGCATTAGGGTCAAACGCGGTTGTGTCGTTGTCAGTAACTTTAAAATAATCATAACGTACTGAAACTCGATGTTTGCCTTCTTTATGGCTCAGCATTAAATAATGGCTATAAAAAGCATTATCAATTAATGCGTTACTGCCCATTTCAGTTTTACCATTAAGTACCTGTGCTATTAAACGTGTTTTACTATTAAACTTATAAAGCCAAGCGGCGCTTGTAAAGCGAGTATCCCAAGCATACTGCCCTGTACTAATATTAAGTGTGGTTGGGTCACCGTTATTGTTGTAATAATAAATTCGAAATTGTGATTTTTTTAAGTAATCCCAATGTACGCCAGCGTAATAGCCAAAACGACCGTCTACTTCTTCAAACGGTAAAACCTGATTAGCCTGCCAACGTAATTCGTATGCATTTAATGCCGCTATAGGCGCAAATTTAATACTTTCGTTAAATGTAGTTTGTCTATCGTGTAATGCAAAACCACGCCACGCAAGTAAAGTACCGGCAGGATCATTGCCTTTAAATGTAGCACCTACAAAACTAAAGCTATGAGCGCTGTTAAAACGTTTTGCTGGGCGCTTAATAGTTACCTCTGCGCCAACAGTGCGTACTTCCTCGCCTATCCAGCTATTAATAGCTGAGTTTGTATAGTTATAAGGAGAAGTCCACCCTATATCAGGATTTTCAAGCGACATAAGTGGGTAAAAGCCCCCCACGCGCATGTGCCATTTATAGTTGCTGTTAGATAGCGGCTGATACTTTATATAAGCCTGTGTAAAACCAAGGCCAACATCAGGATCTTGATTCGCATTTAACACCCCATGGGCCGACCAACTAGATGCTAAATCAACATTAAAATCTAAAATACCTTGGGATAAAATAAGTTCGTCGCTTTTAGTATCGTGCCGATATAGCCCAAGACCGCCCTCTTGGAAGCTACGTATATCGTCACCCTGCACGGCTCTAATTTGTATCAAGCCTTTTACTTGTGCATACAATGCATTACTAAAACATAAAGCACCGGCTAAAAATGCCAGCCTCATTAAGCGATTAATAGTCATCAAATTCATCCGTAGCAAAGTCAATTTGCTCCGCAATTTTCTGCTTTACTTTATAATTGATAGGGTTAGTAGCCACAGTAATAGTTTGAGATTCAACCTTACTAATATCACTAAACCCAGAATGCCAAACACTTAACGTGTATTCGCCTGCATTGGCATTTAAATCAACATTCCCGTTTTCATCAGTGATTGCAAAAATAGTACTATCTACCACCACAATATAACCTAACATCCAATCATGAATATTACAGCCAAGCTCAACAACACCCGTTTGATCAAAAGTAATGGGCGCTTTTGGATGCTCCTTATATAGCTTTAATTCAAATGTTTTAGCTTTAGAAAATGAATAAACATGATGCATGATTGAGTCCGCATTCGGAAACTCTACCTTTGCATTTTGCGGGACAACTAAAATACGCGGCTTAAATTCTCGATTTTGCTGGGTCATCGCATAAGGTGCTTCTGGGGGAATAACGCTAGAGAGGTCTCCTGCAGTTAGCCATACAACAGCATTAGGTAATGGGTCATTATTAGCATTTTTAATTTTAATATTTGCTGCAAAAACTCCAGTACTAACACTTAGTAAAAATACATAAAGTAAGCTTTTTATCATTTTCTTGTCGCTATTATCAATTTGTTTACATTATAGACCGATTAAGCCACCAAATTCTTTCTATTTTTTAAAACATTGAATACGTATGTAAGCAGTCGTATTAATCATCAACAGTCATTATCCTTAGATGTCACCACCGACTCATCTAAGGACACACCATGAGAATACCAGCACTTGTGCTTTTAGCCTTTGCTAGTAATAGCTACGGACAAACCGTAGAGCTAAAATCGCCAGACACACAAATAACAGTAAGCATCTCTGACGAAAACAACACGCCAAGCTACGCAATAAAATTTAAAAACAAAGCGGTTATAAACAAATCTTTACTGGGGTTTGAATTTAAAACACAAGCAGCTTTTAGCGATGGCTTTAAAATTAAAAGCATTGAACAACAAAGCGTTAATAAACAGTGGCAACAACCCTGGGGCGAACGCCAAAACGTTGTTGACGAATATAACGAAGTAGCTGTTACCTTTACAAAAAAACAACCCAATAAAGGCACCTACACCATTCGATTTAAAGCATTTGATAGTGGCGTAGGTTTTAGATACGAAGTGCCACAACAAGCAGGTTTTGAGCACACTGAAATAACCAAAGAGTTGACTGAATTTGCAATAAACAATAGTCAAGATGCTACCGCCTGGTGGATACCTGCTCGAGGCTGGAACCGCTACGAATATGTTTATAACACTACCCCACTTAACGAAGCTCCACTAGCTCATACACCATTTACGTTTAAAACAAGTGACGGTACTCACATTAGCATTCATGAAGCAGCCCTTGTTGATTACGCAGGTATGGTGCTTAATCAGCGTCGACCTGGTACGTTTACCGCCGATTTAACACCGTGGTCAGACGGTATTGCTGTTAAAAAACAAGATGCTTTTAAAACACCATGGCGCACCATTCAAATAGCCGACAGCGCTGTTGGCTTAGTTAATTCAGATATAATACTAAACCTAAACGAGCCTAATAAGTTGGGTGATGTGTCGTGGGTTAAGCCTGGCAAATACGTGGGTATTTGGTGGGGTATGCATATAAACACGCAAACTTGGGGTAGCGGTAAAAAACACGGCGCCACTACGCAAACCACAAAATACTATATGGATTTTGCAGCGCAGTATGGTTTTGATGGCGTACTCGTTGAAGGCTGGAATATTGGTTGGGATGGCGATTGGTATTTTAATGGCGATGTATTTAACTTTACCAAACCGTACGACGACTTTGATATAGCAGCACTGACTCAATACGGCAAAGAAAAAGGCGTACAGCTCATTGGCCACCATGAAACATCAGGCAATGTAAGCAACTACCGTGACCAAATGGAAGATGCTTTTGCCCTTTACGAAAAATCAAACGTAAGCCAAGTAAAAACAGGTTATGTAGCCGATGGCGGAAATATAAAACGTATAGACAAAAACGGTATTGCTCGCCACGAATGGCATGACGGCCAGTTTATGGTTAACGAATACCTTTATAACGTAAAACTTGCGGCTAAGCATAAAATTAGCATTAATACTCACGAGCCAATTAAAGATACAGGCCTGCGCCGTACTTATCCAAACTGGATTGCGCGCGAAGGCGCACGCGGACAAGAGTATAATGCATGGGGTTCACCACCTAACCCACCAGAGCATGTACCAATGCTTGCTTTTACCCGCATGCTTGCAGGACCGATGGACTTTACACCCGGTATTTTTGATATGAGCTTTAATGGTTTAGGTGATGATACAAATCGCCCACAAACTACACTTGCCAAACAACTCGCACTTTATGTTGTGTTGTATAGCCCAATTCAAATGGCTGCTGATTTGCCTAAAAATTACTTAGCGAAGCCCGACGCATTTCAATTCATACAAGACGTACCAACTGATTGGCAGCAAAGTATTGCTATTGATGGTGAAGTAGGCGACTTTATTGTATTTGCCCGCAAAGAGCGTAAAAGTGCTAAATACTCAGGAAACGATTGGTACCTAGGTGCTGTTACTGACGAAAAGGCTCGTACTATTGAGGTAAAACTCGACTTTTTAGAGCAAGGCAAAAAGTTTGAAGCACAAATTTATAAGGATGGTAAAAATGCAGAATGGAAAAACAATCCGTACGATCTAGCTATCGAAAAACTTATTGTAACTACAAACGATAAACTAACGCTTAAATTAGCCACTAGTGGCGGTACAGCTATTCGTTTTAAAGCACTTTAATAATTTTGAATAATAAAAGCCGTTACATCTTAGTGACGGCTCAAAATAAAAGACATCCAAATACAAGGTGTTTTTGATGTTTTTATTTTAATATCCACTCTTACCCATTGTAACCCAAGCCTAATATTAACTCGTAAGTAAATTGTTGACCTTGAGAAGAGCTACATTCAATATTTATTTGAGTTTTCCTAAAGTGGTTTATCAACTCTTCAAAATCAAATAAATTATTGCATGGGGCGTAAATAAGAATATCAGAGCTATTCGGCGTTAGGCCACGCGCCATACCTAATCCAACCTCCCTATTACTGAATACATCTCCACAAAAAATGTTTTGAAGTTCACTTTGGCTAATATTCTGACCATCATATGTATACTCTGTCTGAATATTAACTGCAGAACCTGAACCACAATTAAGGATATCTAGTCTATATTCACATTTAGTTCTATCAAATATTTCTCTGTGCTGAATTATTGGGTTGATTGAGTTTAAATAAATCGACTCACTTCGATTAAGGCCACTTTTTGCATACCAAAATGTTATTAATACTGCCGTAAGTGCGATTAAGTCACTTAATTTAACTTCAAAAGAAAAACCCTGACCTACAACAATACCTGCTAAAAATATCAACAAGACTGAAAAAGCTTTTAGCCTATCTAATTTTTGCATCTATAATTCCTTTTTAAATTAGTACCTGAATAGTAATCGTTACACCTTTATTGGTAAGTATATTTGCGCACTCAACCCACCTTCGGGTCGATTTTTAAGCACCACCTTGCCACCGTGCATATCAACAATACGCTTAATAATAGCAAGACCTAAGCCGCTACCTTCACTGCCGCGAGCTGCATCGCCTTGTTTAAATGGCTCAAAAACAGACTCTAATTCATTTTCAGGAATGCCGGGGCCACTGTCGTTTACAGCGATAACTACATACTTTTTGTTTGAATTAAAGTAGCTAAGTACTTCAATATCGCCCTCAGAATAACGTAGCGCATTACCAATCATGTTGGTAATTACACGCTTAATAGCCACAGAACTTAACGGTATATTGCCTATATTTGGATTACTTTTAAACGTAATAGTACGTTGATGCTGAAGCTCAGAATTAACAACTTCGGCAACTAAAGCATTTATATCTTCGCAGCTTAGCTCATCTGTTTTGTGGTGGCGTAAATACTCAATAAACTGATCGATAATCCCGTTCATATCTTCTATATCGTAAATAATACCTTCACGAAGATAGTCGTCTTCATCAACCATCATTTCGGTGGCTAAACGGATACGCGTAAGCGGCGTGCGTAAATCATGAGACACACCAGCCATTAGTAAACGGCGGTCGTTTTCAAGTGCGGCAATTCCGCGCGACATTTGGTTAAACGCGCGCGTTACTTCTATTACTTCTGTAGAGCCTTCTTCTTCTAACTTGGTAGAAAAGTCGCCTTTGCCTACTTTTACTGCGGCTTGTTGCAAAGCTTTTAAAGGCCTATTGAGGTGCCTTGCAAACAGCCATCCACCCAGCACACTCAAAAATCCAATACTTGATAAGTAAAAAGTCAAAAACTCTAAGTTATTCTCTTTAAAACCTTTAAGCGGTACTTTTACCCAATAACCAGGCGCTTGAGGTGCTTCAACCCAATAGATTAACGGATCTGTTTGACTAATACGTACACGAGAATAACCACCAAGTTGCTCAGTCATGCTACGCGATAGCATAGAATACTCGCGGCTTTGCCCAAGCCCTTGACGCATTGCTTCGCGCTGCGTCATTACTTCAATGCCAGTGATTTCAAAAAACTTTGCAGATACCTCGTCGTTTATTTCAACGCCGTCTTCCCAATCAATAAATACCGTTTTAATTTGTTTAGCGAGCATTAAATTAACTTGCTCAATAGTTGGCTTTACAACGTAAAAACTAACCGTAACATACGACACTATTTGATTGATCAGCAGCAAAGCTGCCACTAAAAATACAGTTTGCCCAAACGCACTACGCGGAAAAAAACCCATATAAATTACTTTTCACCGTCGGGAACAAACACATAACCCAAACCCCAAACGGTTTGAATATAACGCGGGTTGGCTGCATCTACTTCAATCATGCGGCGAAGTCGTGACACTTGCACGTCAATACTTCGTTCAAGCGCACTGTAATCACGACCACGCGCTAAGTTCATTAGCTTATCGCGGCTAAGTGGCTCACGCGGATGCGAAACCAGCGCTTTAAGTACTGCAAACTCACCACTGGTAAGTGATATTGTTTTATCCCCTTCACTCATTTCTCGCGTTGCCAAATTAAGCGTAAATTTACCAAAAGCGATTAAGTTTTCTTCAGCAGCGGGAGCACCAGGTACTTCTTTTGCGCGGCGACGTAAAATTGCTTTAATACGCGCAAGCAATTCTCGAGGATTAAAAGGTTTAGGAATGTAGTCATCAGCGCCAAGCTCAAGACCAATAATACGGTCTACTTCGTCGCCTTTAGCGGTAAGCATTACAATAGGGATTTCGTTTTCTTTTTGACGTAAACGGCGGCAAATAGATAAGCCATCCTCGCCTGGGAGCATTAAATCAAGAACCATTAAGTGAAAGTTTTCTCGCTCTAGGAGTCTATCCATTTGCTCCGAATTACCTGCGGTTCTAACAATAAAACCTTGCTCTACTAAGTAACGTTCAAGCAAACTGCGTAAGCGCATATCGTCATCAACAACTAATACTTTTGTGGTTTCGTGTCCCATAATCTCTTTCTTATTTTTATATCCAATTACTAGTTAATATAAATGAAAAACTTAATAATCAAAAACTAATTACTTGCTTAGATTGTTACTGAACATTTCAAAGCTTACTTACTCGTACTTTATTACATTTTACGCTCGACAAGTTTTGGCAAATTTAATAACGTGCACACCATTAGAGTTAATAAAGAATTCACCATGAAAACAAATTTAGTTACCCGTGAAGGTTACTTACAATTACAACAAGAACACGACCAACTATGGAACGTTAAACGCCCAGAAGTAACAAAAATAGTTAGTTGGGCAGCCAGCCTCGGAGATCGCTCTGAGAACGCAGACTATCAATACAACAAGCGTTTGCTACGCCAAATTGACCGTCGTGTACGCTATTTACGCAAACGCATACCTGATTTAAAAATCATCGACTACTCTCCCGTGCAAGATGGGAAAGTATTTTTTGGTGCATGGGTCGAAATTGAAAACGAAGAAGGTGAAACTAAAAAATTCAGAATTGTCGGACCTGATGAAATTTACGACCGAAAAGACTACATATCGATAGACTCACCTATGGCGCGGGCGCTGATTAAAAAACAAGTAGATGAAGATTTTGAGGTACCTACTCCTCAGGGTAAAAAACAGTGGTATGTAAACAGTATCGATTACCAAAAAAAGAAATAAAAAGTTTTGATTCAGATCATGTTAACTTTTGATTGTGTAAATTAAACCAATAAGCTATAACTGAATTATTCAAGTTGATTTGTTTAATTTGAAAGCAGTTAATTAAGGTCGTGGTTATGTCAAACATAGTACAGCGCATATTAAATAATGCCGTATTGTTTGCACTTTTAATGAGTGTAAGTTTGACGCTGCATGCCAGTAACACTGAAGTAAACCTTGATAACGCTAAACTATCTAATCACTTTATTGCTTGTGACATTCCTGACCAAGCAAACCTCGATTTTGACGTAGACTCTCACGTTAATACTATTACCTTTAGGTCGCCTCAACCACTTCCTAATGTCGTAGATTCTTTTTATAAGAGCACCAACCTAAACAGACCTTTTAGCACTGCGTACCAACGCGGACCACCTAGCTATTTAATTTAATTCATTATTTTACAACTTAATTAAATTTTATAACTACTAAGGTGACTACTATGTCTAACTTTAAAGAATTACGTACTCAAAATGTTTCTCACGGCGTTATTGCAAGCACATTTGCAGATGACCAACCTTTGATTGATTTATCATCTCCAGCACTAAAAATGGTAAATAACTTTACTCAAAAAACGCCCATTCGCGCAGAGCATACAACAACGATTACAGATGCACTTAAACAAGTTAGTGCACAACAATCTGATTTTGTTTTAGTAACCGACGAGAACCAAAAATTGATTGGTCTTGTTTCTAGCGCCGATTTACAAAGCTCTAAAATTACTATTATTGCAGAGCGTTTAAATACCCCACGAAGTGAAGTAAGCTTGCGCGATATTATGACGCCAATTAGCCGACTTACAGGTGTAAGCATGCAAAGTTTAAGCTATGCATGTATTGGTGATGCGCTGCAAACAATGGAGCATCAAGGTGTAATGTTTTTATTAGTAACAACAGCAAGTAGCGAAATTTGTGGTTTAATTTCAGCTCGCCAAATAGCTAAAACATTACATATTCCACTACATATTAGCCCTATTGCTCACTCTTTCAGTGAAGTATTAGAAAACATTGAGCATCCTCACTAGGGCGCTCTTTTAGTTGAATTGATTTACTCCCCTCCCAACCATCTTAAAGCAAGTGAAATAGCTTGCTTTAAGAGCTTTTTATTACTACCTCCTGTGATATTATTCAAGCAATTAACGGCGCCAGTAACACGCTTCTGGTCTTATTTTATTGTATAAAAAGGTTTTTGCATGAGCGATATCTCTGCACGTTTAGCCGGTGAGTTAAACGCACAGCAGCAACAGGTTGTTGCAGCTACAAAATTACTTGATGAAGGCGCAACTGTTCCTTTTATTGCCCGCTACAGAAAAGAAGTTACCGGCGGCCTAGACGACACCCAATTACGCCTTTTAGAGCAGCGTTTATCGTATTTACGTGAACTAGAAGAGCGCCGTAGTTTTATTTTATCGACCATCGAATCGCAAAATAAATTAACGCCAGAGCTAAGTGCCGATATAACTAATGCACAAAGTAAAACTGAACTTGAAGATTTATACCTACCTTACAAAGCTAAGCGCCGTACTAAAGGCCAAATAGCAATTGAAGCAGGTTTAGAGCCACTTGCAGATGCACTATTTAAAGATGCTAACCTTGACCCAGAGCAACAAGCAGATCAATTTGTAAGTGCTGAAAAAGGCTTTGCAGATACAAAAGCTGTACTCGAAGGCGCTAAATTTATCTTGATGGAGCGCTTTGCTGAAGACGCAAAATTACTTGCTAAATTTAGAAGTCACATAAGCCAAAACGGCGCAATTGAAAGCACTGTAATTAAAGGCCAAGAGCAAGCGGGTGCAAAATACCGTGACTACTTTGAGCATCAAGAACTTCTCAAAAAAGTACCTTCTCACCGCGCGCTTGCTATGCTTAGAGCCCGAAATGAAGGTGTACTTCAGTTAAATGTTAATCCAGAGCCTAGCGCTGAAAATTCAGCGCAACTATGTGCCAACATGATTGCTGACCATTACCGTTTAGATATTAAATATAAAGCGGCAAGTCCTTGGTTATTAAACGTTGTGCAATGGGCGTGGAAAATTAAGTTAGGATTACACCTAGAGAATGAATTTTTTGCAGCAATGCGCGAAAAAGCAGAAGCTGGTGCAATCGACGTATTTGCTAAAAACTTAAAAGATTTATTAATGGCAGCACCTGCAGGCCCCCGTACTACTTTAGGTCTTGATCCAGGCCTTCGTACTGGCTGTAAGATTGCCGTTGTTGATAGCACAGGTAAATTACTAGCTACACAAACTATTTTCCCTCATGCACCACAAAATCATTGGGATAAATCAGTGCGTACGTTAGAGCAACTTTGTCGTCAGCATAAAGTTGAGCTAATTGCGATTGGTAACGGTACTGCATCACGCGAATCAGATAAGTTGGTTGCTGAGCTTATGAAAGCAAACAGCGAACTTAAGCTTAGTAAAATTATGGTTAGCGAAGCGGGTGCATCGGTTTACTCAGCTTCTGAATTTGCAGCTAATGAATTCCCAGATTTAGATGTTTCTATACGAGGGGCTGTCTCTATTGCGCGCCGCCTTCAAGATCCTCTTGCTGAACTTGTTAAAATTGAGCCAAAATCAATTGGTGTTGGCCAATACCAACACGATGTATCGCAAAGCCAATTAGGCCAAAGCCTTATTTCAGTAGTTGAAGACTGTGTAAACTCAGTAGGCGTAGATTTAAACATGGCATCGGTACCGCTACTTACACGCGTATCTGGTTTAAACAAAACATTAGCGCAAAATATCGTTAATTATCGCGATGCTAACGGCACATTTACTAAACGTAGTGAGCTTAAAAAGGTTGAGCGTTTAGGGCCAAAAGCATTTGAACAAGCGGCTGGTTTTTTACGTATTAACAATGGTAGCGATCCTCTAGATAACTCATCAGTTCACCCTGAAGCTTATCCTGTTGTTAAACGTATTTGTGAACGCAATAGCGTCGATGTCAGTAACCTAATTGGTAACAGCGACTTTTTAACTAAACTTGCTGCTAACGATTACACTGACGAAAAGTTTGGCTTACCAACCGTTACCGACATTATTACTGAGCTTGATAAACCAGGTCGAGATCCTCGCCCTGAATTTAAAACAGCTGAGTTTAAAGCCGGTGTTGAAAAAATTAGTGACCTAAAACCAGGTATGATTTTAGAAGGCGTGGTTTCAAACGTTGCTAATTTTGGTGCGTTTGTTGATGTAGGTGTACACCAAGATGGCTTAGTGCATATTTCAGCAATCACGAATAAATTTATATCAGATCCGCGTGAAGTTGTTAAAGCTGGTGATATTGTAAAGGTTAAAGTTGTTGAAGTAGACGCTGCACGTAAACGTATAAGCTTTACTATGCGCTTAGATGACGACATTGACACAAGTAATAAGTCAGCAGCGCCAGCTACGCAAAAACCACAAGCACGTGCTAATAATTCGCAACTTCGCGCTGCAAAGCCTAAACGTGACAACGGTAATGCGTTAATGGGTAATGCATTTGCCGATGCGTTCGCTAATGCTAAAGTGAAAAAATAATAGTTGTACAGCTAAGCTAAAACGAAAAAAACCGCGTAAGCGGTTTTTTTGTGGTTATGTTTTGCTAAATTATTAACTTAACGCTGAAAAACTACTTTGGCTCGCTGGCGATGTAGCCATTTGATAAAAGTTAGCAATACGCCCCGCCCGTGCCTCAACATCGGCATCACGTGTTTGCTCATCACTTTTAGCTGTTTTTGTATCGTTGCTTTCATCGCTAGAGAATGAAGCTTCAAGCTTACTTTTTGCGTCTTCGTCGTCTTCTTTTTCAGGTTGTGCAAGCTCAGCCTGAGCCGCTGCTAGCTTTTGCGTAGCATCTGCAGCAATAGAGCGATCAGCTCCCGAAGGCTCTGCAGGCGCTAATGCGGCAGCGCGTACCGTTTGCATTTTGTCTATAGTCGCTTGCGGATCATTGGGAACTTCAGATACATCTATTTGTACTTCTCCGCCAACTGCGTAGTTAGTACCATCTGGGCCACGTTGATACTCATAGCTTGGCGAGCCAGCATGTTGCCCACCTACAGAAGCGTGCGCTTGCTCGTGTATTCGTACTTCAGTATCTCGTGCTTTTAGCTCTGTAATTTGTTGTTGTTCTTGTTCTAATTGCAGCTCTTCTTGCTCAGATTCTTTTTTCTCAATTGCTTCACTTTCTTCCTCAGAGCCCTCAGGGTTTTCTGAGTTTCCATCGCGCTGCTGAACTGACTTTTCGTCTGCTATTTTTCCCGTTGCGTTATACGTCGCACCATCGCTACTGCCTGGTAATTTTGCTTTTTCAGAATCACTTTGCGCTTTGGTTTCTGTATTGCTTGCGCTACTAGATGCGGGAGCAGGAATAACTTCGCGTAGTTGGTTGTCACGCCGTGCAGTTTCCGTATAAACATTTGCAGTGTTTATATTGATAGACGGAAATGGCGTGACAATATTCATAATACTAAACTTTAATATCGATTAACGTGCCAAGTACATCATCGGCCGTTTGAATTGATTGCGTATTTGCCTTGGCATTAAACTCTTCAACTTTTAAGTTAACAAGCGCTTCATCAACACGAGCTGGCTGTGCTACAGGTGCAGTAATAGCTTCTTCAGGGCGTGCTGCTGTAAGCTGACGTTGCTGCGCTAATTGTGCGTCATCTTGCTGTTCTATACTGGCACGGTTAATCTCAGCACTGGCCTTTTCAATACCTTGGCTAGCTCGATTAAACCCTTCTACACCACTATTAAATACAGATCCGATTGGCATATTAAAACCTCCACCAAATAAACATTGTTTAATTATCGCTCAGGTTCTGATCAAAATAAAGCTTTAAACAGCGCTATTATTAGCTCTATTTTAAAGCATTGATTTAACGACAGATAAAAACTCACTTTTATGAGAAATAAATGGCGCGTGCGACGCTTTATCTAGCACCTCGTATTCAAACTCAGTATTTAGTACTGACATTTCACTAATTGCTTTATAAGGCACTAAGGCATCAAGTCGGCCAAATACTCCTTTGATAGGTACTGGGCAATGAGCAAATAAATCACGTAAATCGTCGTTTTGTAAAATATCTAAACCAGCACTCAGGGCGTCGCTTTGTGGTGCGCTGTACTGATTTAGTAATTGTTTAAGCAGCTTTATATCATCACGCGCCGACTCGCTACCCATCGCTTGAATAGCTAAAAAGCGCTCTATTGTTTTTTCTCGATGATTAACTAACTGCTCTTTAAACTGCGCCAATACATTCGCTTTTATTCCGGGCCAATTATCTGCCTCCGCAAAGAAAGGAGTCGATGCAATTAAAATAACTTTTGATACTTTTTCAGGCCAATGCTTAGCAATATAAAGTGCAAACAATCCACCTAACGACCACCCCATTAAAATGCTCTTCGGCTTTAATTGCTTACTTAAAGTTTCTGCTGCATCATGCAAAGTATAAGGGCTTGGGCAAACATGGCTATTACCAAACCCAGGTAGGTCAAGGCTACGTACACTTCCTGAATATAAAAACTCAAGTTCTGGCTGTACTAACTGCCATACGCCCTGATTCATTCCCCAACCATGTAATAACACTAACTCATTTTGCATATTTGCCTAACCTTTACCAAACTTAGGCTCATCATAACGTTTAAAAAGGCGATTGCAATGCAAGGAGCGAGTCAGTGAAGCAAGCCATTTTAAATTGGTTATTTCCCTCTTATTGCGTGCAATGTCAAAATACGATTACGACCTCTTTAGGGCTTTGTGATTATTGCCTTGAAGATTTACCATTGTTTGATTTTAGTAAGCATAAGAATTTACTGCATCGACCCGATATTGTTGAGATGTTTCCTAATTGCGAGTTTGATAAATTATTTGCCTGTGCTTTTTATCAACCTCCCTTTGAACATTGGCTTAAAAGGCTAAAATTTAATAATCAAATTCATTATAAAAAGGCATTGCAGCAAGTTATACAAAAACAATTAACGCAGTTTTTTGAGCAAAGCCCTACTTTGCCAGATACCTTTATTATTTTACCTCTTCATAAAAGCCGATTCATTACTCGCGGGTTTAATCAGGTAAGCCAAGTTTGGCAACCATGTTTAGCTAATTACGCATCAGTGAGTAACGTACTTATTCGCAATAAAAAAACACAAGCTCAGTCGGAGCTATCTAAAGCAAAGCGTATTAAAAACTTAAAAAATGCCTTTATTTGTACAGAGGATATGGGCGGTAAAACAGTCGCTATTGTTGATGATGTGATGACGACAGGGGCAACATTAAACGCAGCTACTAGTGCACTAAAACAAGCAGGCGCTAAACAAGTGTGGGCTTTTACAACTTGCTTAACGCCTATTTAATTATTAAAAAGTATTATACCAATCCGCAATAATACTTAATCATTTTACGGGGCTAAACGTGTCGCTACCTGAGTTAAAAAATTCTCATTTACGACTGCATGGATGCAGAAGGTAGAGCAATGCAGGAGCAATTGCCGAGAACAACTAAATAGCGAATTTTTTGCCTAGCTATCAACACGTTTTTCCATCCTCAAAATAGATCACTTAATTTAAGCGAATTAGTATTATTCGCCATTTGCACGAAACGTATGGCCAAAAAATAAAGCGTTGCTTAGTAGTCGACTAGTCCCATACCAGTAACCTCTAAATACAGGGTCATCGGTCATGCCTATTACTGTACCTCGTCCGTATGAGTGAGCAATTAAGCCTGCGCCGCCAGCAACTTGCTCAACATTAACGGCATCGGTAAAGCCTGCCAATAATGGATTTTTAGTGTAGGTAAGTACATTTACGAACGGAGCATCGGAAGCTTCTAGCAACCAAGTACTGTTTTTGAATACGGGCAATGTATTACGCTTAAGTGAAAATGTAAGCGGATGAGTTAAATCTACATTAGTATTAAAAATAGCACCTGCAATGCGTTGACGTCCTGCTAAATGATCTTTATCGCCATAACTTAAATCTGTCGTTTTAAATGCACTTGCTACATCTTGTCGTGATAGATAGCTTGCTTTGAGTAATTGCTGATCAGCTAAAAATTTAGCGCCGCCTTTGTGACCCCAAATAACGCCGCCTTTTCTTACCCAGCTTTTAATAGCCACTTTGTCGGCATCAGATAAGCTATTGTAATTGCCATGAGCAAGCACAATATGACTGTAGTCACTTAACTCGAGTGAACTAAAGCGATTCATTTCAACAATTGTTGGTGCAACACCTACAAAGCGATCTAGGTAATACCACACTTCGCCGACTTCGTACTGGCTTGCGCCTTGCCCGCCAATAAGCAGTGCTTTTGGAGCACTAACAACCGCCATTGATCGCGACCCTAAATCGGCTCCTTTGCTTGTTAAACCTGATGTAATAGGTTTGATTGCAATACCAAACTCATTTTGTGCTTTATTTAGCAAGGTAATCCAATCTGTATTTGTTTGTAGTCCAGCCGGTATAATAATACTTCCAGGTTTAAAATTAATTTCTCCTGATGTTGATTTAGCCGTTAATGCTTTTAGCGCTACACGTGCTTTTATACCTTGCTGTAATAAGCTATTTAACATTTTAGGTGCTAAATAATCATCCCACGAAAAACCAAATGCGTAACCTTCGGTGAGTGAAGAAAATGATGGGGTTGCTACTTTTTCCCATGCTTTATCAGCAACCTTTAATCCCCAACTACTTTTAACTTTAGAAAATGGCAAATTAAACGCATGCGCTAATGTCCAGCCAGATACATCGTAAAAAGTATTATCGGCAAAGTTTTTTTGCTCACTAAAAATCGCTTTTACCAAACGATATTGTGGTTGTGCTAATGGTACAAAATAGCTATGTGTACTGAAATTCTTACCATCTGCTTTTAATGATTTAGTAAGTGGGTAAGCGTTAATTTGATGCTGCTTTAACAATTCTAAAAAGTGCATAATACGGGTGTTGTCGCTTGCACCTTCAACAACATAACCTTCAAAGCTTTCATCGCTGGCTAAATCAGTAGCTTGATTGTAAAACTTAGCCTGGTAATCAAGTAATGCTTGGCGGTTATCAACTGCTGCCTTAAAGGTAGATAAACTCGTTAACAGTTGATTTTTAATAGTGAAAGGAAAGCTCAAAGGTCCATTTATGGTGTCTTGAATATGTCCGCGAGAACTTGCTTGTTCAAATAAAATGCCTATGCCGCCATTTACATCTGGGTAAGTTGAGCCTTTCCCATAGTAAAAATCGTCAAAGCTTTCTTCTGTAAAATAAAGTGCATTGTTTTCATCTAAGGTTTTTGCATGATAGTTGGCAATTGTCTTTGTTAAGGTAACATTTTCATCAGGTGTTATAGGGTGCTTACGACTTGGAATACCTGGTTGAAAAAAGTAACTGCTGTTTGGACCCATCTCATGAAAGTCAGTTAAAATATTTGGTTTCCACTGATGAAATTTAGCAATACGTGCACGCGATTCAGGATGCTGTAGCAGTAGCCAATCGCGATTTAAATCAAACCAATAGTGGTTAGTACGGCTGCTAGGCCAGTTTTCAACATGCTCACGGGTTTTAGGGTCACTTGATAAATTCATGCCTCGGTTACTGTTGGCCCAATTAGCAAAACGAGCAAGCCCGTCAGGATTAAGTGAAGGGTCGAGTAAAATAACCGTGTTATTTAATAGCTCATCTATTTCAGTACCTTGTGCAGCAGCTAAATAATAAGCCACCAGCAATGATGAGTTACTACCTGATGACTCATTACCATGAACGCTATAACCCATCCATACAACGGCAGGATCGTCTTGTGCTTTACTACTGTTATTACTTAAGTGTGCTAAGTGAGCTTGGCGTGTCTGCTCTATGCTTGATAACTTATCAGCAGCAGTAATTGTTAGCATTACTAACGGGCGTTGTTCATGCGTGCGGCCAATCACCTCAAAATTTATACGGTCGCTTTTATCAGCAAGTATTTCCATATAACGTACGAGCTGATCGTGTCTCACGTGCCACTCTCCTACTTCATAACCGAGTACTTGCTCAGGAGTAGGAATTGAAGGGTCAAATTTTACATCTTGTTCAAAATAATACGAAAGTGGCTTAGCTACACTTGAAAAGCTAAGCAACACCACCATTAATGTTAATACCAAACGCATATAAATCACTCAAAAAATGTTCGTTGTTTGCACGCTACCATTGCTTAAAATAGATGCCAACTTTTTACGCTCAACACTAGCCGCAACACGATGAGCGGAGTATGATACGCAGTATCCGAGTAATTTAGTCAAGTATAGATGGTTTTATGATTTCTATTTCCGAAACAGCGCAAGCGCATTTTGCTAAACTATTAGCAGATCAATCACAACAAACCAATATTCGTGTGTTTGTTGTAAACCCTGGTTCATCACAAGCGGAATGTGGTGTGTCTTATTGTCCAGAAGACGCTGTAGAAGCGAGCGATATTCGCCTAAACTTTAACGGTTTTGATGCCGTTGTAGATGCTGAAAGTGCTCCATTTTTAGAAGAAGCTGAAATCGATTTTGTTACCGACAAAATGGGTACTCAGTTAACGCTAAAAGCACCAAATGCAAAGGCGCGTAAAATAGGTAACGATGCATCGTTAAACGAACGTGTACAGCACATGCTAGAAACCGAAGTAAATCCACAACTTGCTAACCACGGTGGCCAAGTAAGCCTTGTTGAAATTACAGCTGCAGGTATTGCTATACTTCAGTTTGGTGGTGGTTGTAACGGTTGTTCTATGATCGATGTAACGCTAAAAGAAGGCATTGAAAAAGAAATGATAGCTAAGTTTGAAGAAATCACCGGTGTTGCTGATATAACAGAGCACGAAGCGGGCGATCACTCTTACTATTAGGCCTTCTAAATGCTAAAGCAGCTTATTTATCGCTTAGGGAGCAACCCTAAGCTGAGCTTAAAGCGCTTTTTTCGCGGCTTAGCACTGTTTGTGCTAGCCGTGATATTCATATCTATTGGGTATTACACTCACTACAGCTTACAAATAATTGGCGTTATAATTTTACTCCCCGCATTATTTTTTGCCGGTTGGGGCTACTGCGGTATTTTTGCTAATCGTTTTTCACAAGTTTTAAAAGATATGGGCCCTAAACACCACGACCCCGATCTCTGGAAATAAACCATTTATTTATACCAACCTCCATATATATTTGGGCAATTTATCGAATTAAATCACTCTATAACGTTGTTAAAAATT
>NZ_WTKW01000599.1:0-1304 GCF_011378745.1 Pseudoalteromonas sp. Z1A6 | reverse complement strand
TTTAGCACTTTGCTCTTGTAGCAATAAACTGGCTAAATCCAATTGGTATTTACCTTTTAGCTTTTGCATACACAACTCATCACAACTAAGTTCGAGTTGCTCTCTTGCTAAACCAGTTAACTTTAAGCAAATAGGATTCCACCAAAAAACGCTTTCTATAAAACAAATAACCCACGTCCAATAAATATCACCTTGTTGTAAATGAGTTACCTCGTGTTGAATGACTGAATCTAATTCTTTACGGTGTGTCATCGTCGACTCTAACCAAATAACAGGCTTTATTAACCCGGTAGCAAAAGCAGGCTCTGTATGGGTTGTTAGTCTAATTGGATACTGATTGTTAATGTGTTTAAGTTCAGGACTTGGCTTTGAGTTAATGTATAAATTTTTTATAAGCTTTACATATAAGCCCACGCGTAATAAAAACAATCCAAAACCAGCTAAAACTAAAACTATAAAAACATTACTAAGTGATGGCAATAAGTCCCATATAACCATATCGCTTTGTAATTCGTCCTTAATTGCTACTTGTTCAGCATTTGGTATTAGTGCTTTAACATCGGGAATCAATTGCGCCACGTTGAATGTGTAACGATTTGCCCCTTCAAATAAGGGTAACTGGGAAAAGTACTGCCAAGGGACAAACCAACATGCCAAGGCAGTCATTAAAATGTAAAAGTTTAATCGTGCTGGGGCATTTTTTAGCCCTTTTACTGTAAGCAAAATACATAAGCTAATAAGTGTGCAAGTTAGTGAATAATCCGTCATTACCCTCTCCTTTAATCTAACTTCTTATTTTTTAAAAGCGTTTGTAAATATTCTATATCTTCATCATTTAGCTTTTCTTCTTTAATAAAGTGGGCAATTAAACTACGAGAATTACCTTTAAAAAATCGCTGCATAAAACTAGGCATAGCTTGCTCCGATAATGTGTCTTGAGTCACTATTGTTCTAAAAACAATAGCTCGCCCTTCATGTCCACAACGCTCAATCGCTCCTTTATGTTCTAACCTATCTACAATAGTTTTAACTGTTGTATAGGCTACTTTTTTATCTTTTTGCTTATCAGCTAAAAGCACCTTATGTAGTTGACTCGCGGTACAGGGTTCTTCCTGCCAGAGCAGCTGCATAATATCCATTTCAAAATCACTAAGTTTCATTGTCGCCCCTATTACTACACTTGTAGTGGTACTGTTACAAATGTAGTAGTAAGTAATCTTAGTGTCAATACAAAATTGACATGTGAATAAAAAACAAGCGGTAAAAATATAAAAGTCTTGGGAAGGTTTTATAAAAAAGGTAGA
>NZ_WTKW01000598.1:0-1322 GCF_011378745.1 Pseudoalteromonas sp. Z1A6 | reverse complement strand
TTATTTAACTTTTTTGCAGCTATCTGAGTGTTTTTTAACTTTCGTTTAATTAATACGCAGTTATTAATTAATTTGATCATCATTAATTGCTGCAATAACCAAGTATGGCAGTGATATTGAAAAATCGCATTAAGTTGCAAATGTAAACATTTTGATTTAAAAACAAAAAACCCAGCATAAGCTGGGTTTTTGAATTCTTGATAACGTATAGATTAACGTTTTGAGAACTGTGGACGCTTACGCGCTTTCTTAAGACCCACTTTCTTACGTTCAACTTTACGTGCATCACGTGTAACAAAACCTGCTTTACGAAGTTGTGGACGTAATGACTCGTCAAACTCCATAAGTGCACGAGTGATACCATGACGGATAGCACCAGCTTGACCAGTTGTACCACCACCAGAAACGGTGATGTAAAGGTCAAATTTTTCAGTCATATCAACTAGCTCTAGAGCTTGATGAACAACCATGCGTGCTGTTTCGCGACCAAAATACTCTTCTAGAGAGCGTTTGTTGATTACGATGTTACCAGTGCCTGGGCGTAAGAATACGCGAGCACTTGAACTTTTACGACGACCTGTACCGTAGTATTGATTTGCCATGATGGTGCTCCTTAAATGTCTAGAACCTGAGGCTGTTGTGCAGCATGGTTGTGCTCAGTACCTGTGTAAACTTTAAGTTTACGGTACATAGCGCGGCCTAAAGGACCACGTGGCAACATGCCCTTAACAGCCTTCTCGATGATCATTTCAGGCTTTGCAGCTTGAAGTTTATCAAAAGTAGTAGACTTAAGACCACCTGGAAAACCAGAGTGTGAATAGTACACTTTGTTTTTGAATTTGTTACCAGTTACAGTAACTTTTTCAGCGTTGATAACGATGATATAATCACCAGTATCTACGTGCGGTGTATATTCAACTTTATGCTTACCGCGTAGGCGATGAGCGATTTCAGTAGCGATGCGACCTAAAGTTTTACCTTCAGCGTCAACTACGTACCAGTCACGTTTTACTGTTTCTGGTTTAGCAACAAACGTTTTCATTTATAAAAATCCAATGTTTTTCAATTAAAACCACAAGTAGTTAATATTAACTACTGCTCTAAGTTTGCTATAACCCCTTCGAGTTTTAGACTTTTGCGCCGCTCACAAGTGGCTAGACTATATGAGGGCATAGAACGCAACGTGGCAGACGCGGGAGTATACCAGCACTTAAAACACATTGCTACTCCCGGTTGTTTTTTCCACAAGAAATTTTAAAATAAGAAGTACTATATACAAACTTCTTATTTTTAATGGCTGACCTATTACACTTTTGCCTACT
>NZ_WTKW01000597.1:0-1324 GCF_011378745.1 Pseudoalteromonas sp. Z1A6 | reverse complement strand
CGGTCCTTTAAAAATGAATTTAATCTAAACTTCCCAAAACAAATGCTATTTTCAGCATTCTAAACTCTATTTTTGTACTTACTTTATTTTTATAAGCCAACCTAGCCAAATCGTAAATACTCATACTTCACTAATAGCCTTCGGATTAAGACTAAATAGATCACACATAACTAGTGCGTGTTGACCTTTGTGGATTGAACCCAAAGGGCAGCGCATGTTTGGACTTTATGCGGCGTTATCGCCTATTCATGGGTAATAACCAAACTACAATAGGCTCTGCCTTGCCTAAAAAGCAAACATACTGCTGCAAATTCACCCACCAAAGATCAACACGCCCTGAAGTTTTGTACATAGCATTACGAAGCTACAATGCTCTTTAAAAAATATTCTTCAAACAATAATCGAGTTTTTAGTACGAGTGACGCTGGTTAATAAGCAAGTAAAGGCTGCGGGTACTCTCAAATCCACATTTAAGTTTTGGTTATTATAAGCAATTGTAACTTTTAAAAGATTAAGGCGATTGGCGGGGCCTTAATTGGTAGTTTTTAGATAAGTTCAATTTGCATATAAATGTATACCTTTGCTTTGATGCAATTTTGTTGCATTAAATAGGGGAGTAGGGTGTTGTTAAGTATTCGCTGCGATATAGTGATGTTATTATAAGCAGTAGGGCTAGAATCTTATTCAAATTGTATTTTTTAGCACGCTTGATAGCCAGTTTGTTGAAAATTAAACCATTTAAATAAAGCTAGGTAAAAAACTGTTGACTTTATTTTGGGTGGTGCATAGAATGCGCCCCGCACTAAGCGATACACGATGTGTTTATCACGACGGGTATTGATTAAGTTGGGGCCATAGCTCAGCTGGGAGAGCGCTTCGCTGGCAGTGAAGAGGTCTGCGGTTCGATCCCGCATGGCTCCACCAAAAATTAGTGTTTTGTCCTAGGGTAGCAGTTTTCTGTGTCCCCATCGTCTAGAGGCCTAGGACACCGCCCTTTCACGGCGGTAACAGGGGTTCGAATCCCCTTGGGGACGCCACTTAACTTTTATTAGTTAAAGGCGGTTTTACCGAGAAAATAGCGTCACAATTAAAGCTCGAGTCTTTACTTGTATTAAACGCAATTACCTTAAAGCTCATGATGTGAGTTAAACTTATCAACTGTCCTAGTGACACATTTATGTGTCCCCATCGTCTAGAGGCCTAGGACACCGCCCTTTCACGGCGGTAACAGGGGTTCGAATCCCCTTGGGGACGCCACTTACTTATTTTCAATAGGGAAGTGAAGTGTTATTAAGAAAGCTCGCCTGAAACGAGTCTAAAAATT
>NZ_WTKW01000596.1:0-1327 GCF_011378745.1 Pseudoalteromonas sp. Z1A6 | reverse complement strand
TAAATCTGGATAAAACTTCTTAAGCATTGCCGCTATTTTTTTAGGTGTAAATGGCTTTACTACAAACCCTTTAGCGCCTTTATCAATTGCATCCTTAACATTCTCAATACCTGAATGTGCAGATACCATAACCACATTTGTCTCTGGGCTTAATTCATTGATTTGTGCAATCAAATCTTTACCATCACCGTCTGGCAATTCAATGTCTAAAAAAATGATATTATAATTTGCAGCTTGGCACTCACTAATACATTGTGAGGCAGTAGATGCTTCCTTTACGTTATCTATCCCTAAGTGCATGAGCGTTTGGCTCAAAAAACTACGCACTGTGCTAACGTCATCTACAATTAAAATTGATAGCTGCGTATTCATCTTTATTCCTCGTAGGCTATAAGCTAACTTTAAGTTATCATAATAATTAGCTTAGTATATAAATTTACTCATTTAATTATAGAGACCTACGGAAAAAAGGCCAGATTTGCTTTATGTCTAAAACACCAAATAAACAATCGTTGCTAGGTAAAGCACCGGCAAGAAAAAAAACAGCGCAAAAAAGAAAACCTCAGCGTTCTACTCAGCGCCCTTCACCTGGCGAGTTAAATTCCAGTGCAAAGAATGATATAAGCCAAAAAACAACGCAAAAAAAAGGACTGTTTATATCACTCGCTGTCGTTGCTGTAATAATTTTAGCTTTTCCAAAACCTACCTTACTCACCTATAAAAAATTAGGGATGGTAAGTGAGAGTGTTTACTGGCCCGGATTCTTTGGCAAGGGGGCTACTTTAATTGATTCAAACCTACACCCCACCTATGATTCTAGCCGTGAGTCCCTTTATTTATGCAGTGACTTACAAAAACCGCAGAGCTGCCAAAAGTATCAAGTAATTGCTGATAATGGTTTATTTTCAGCAATCGGTAGCTACTTTTAGCATTAAAAAAACTAATCTGAAAATTTAAAATTACTTGGTTGAAAGGTGCGCAAAAGATCAACATAATGGCGCTCCTTTTTTCAACAACTGAACTATTGAAACGACCATGCTAAACGAGCTAGATTGGCTTTTAAATACTACACTACTTGCACTAGGTTTAGGTGCATTCTTTATTAACCAGATAACACTGCTGCGCGTTGCCGCCATTAGTGCGTGTGGTTTATTATTCTTATCATTTAGCTTAGATCTTATGTCGTCGAGTGTTATTTCAAATATGAGTTTAGTGTTGATCAATACTTTTTACTTGTTTAAAGTTTATACATTTGGGCAATTTAATGTAACCCAAAGTTAACAACTTTTCCCTAGAATATTTAATAGCCCAGCATTACTGGGCTTTT
>NZ_WTKW01000595.1:0-1329 GCF_011378745.1 Pseudoalteromonas sp. Z1A6 | reverse complement strand
TTTCATTCATCAGCTCTAAAGTATTTAAAATCCCAGCTTTTCAAAGGCATTATGTCTGGGATATAAAAAGAGCGTCTAAACTTATAGAGTCACTTTTAATTGGCCTACCCATACCACAGATATTCCTATATGAAAGTGGAAAAAATGAATTTCTAGTTATTGATGGTCAACAACGTCTAATGACTCTTTACTACTTTTTTAATGGTAGGTTCCCACGCAAAGAAAAGCGCTCTGAATTAAGGTCTATTTTTGATGAAGAAGGCCACATTCCTGATAATATCATGCAAGATGACACATACTTTCAAAGATTTAACTTACGCTTAGATGGTTTAGTTGATGGTCAAGATAATCGTTTTAATGGTAAAAACTATAAGACATTAGGTGATAATCAAATGGCCCTAAACTTAGCGACCATAAGAAATATGATCATTAAACCTGTAACAAATGATGATGAAGAAGATGGGGCAATGTTTGAAATATTTAACCGTTTGAACAGTGGTGGTATGAATTTAACCCCGCAGGAAATTAGGATGAGCTTATATCATTCAAAATTCAATGTCAGTTTAATAAAACTAAATGAAAATGAAGTTTGGCGAAAAGTAATATTAGGTAAAGAAATAGTTGATATGAGGCTTAATGACGTAGAAGCAATATTAAGGACTATTGCAATGGTTCATAGCCGCGAAAGCTATAAAACCACAATTTCTGGTTTTCTAAATACATTTTCAAATGCTACCAAATCTTTTACTCAAGAAGATAATGAGTTCTTTAAAGAACTTTGGAGTGGTTTCATGGAAGCATGTAAAAGTATTAAAATCGAAGACTTCAGAACTGGTGCGAATAGACTAAGTATTACTTTATTTGAGTCCGTATTTTATGCTGCTTGTCGTGAGTCCGTTGAAACAAGGAAAGTAAGTATTCCTGATATTACTTCGGAGTTTCTAAATCAACTAAAAGCTGATGAAAAATTTAAGGAGTCTAGTACAGGAAAGACAACTCGAAGAGAGAGCGTTGAAAAAAGAACTGATCGAGCTAGATATATGCTGCAGGAATATATGAATGCCTAATAACGACTCAGGGCGTAAGGCTATAACTGCATTGTACGAAGACTATGAGAACAATTACAATTTTTTGCTTAGTAAAAGCCATATAAGCATTGCTAACGATTATAAATCTCAGTACTCAAAGGTAATGCTTTTATCAACCGCAAGCTACTTTGAAAATAAAGTAATTAAAATCATGTTGGATATATTAAATCCAAATACCTGCTTAATAACTCGTGGATTTATGGAAACAAAGGCGCTTAAAAGACAATACCACACACTATTT
>NZ_WTKW01000594.1:0-1330 GCF_011378745.1 Pseudoalteromonas sp. Z1A6 | reverse complement strand
AGCTGTGCAGATCATACAAGGTATGGAATATTTTTTTCGGGATTTAAATTAATTAGCCAAAAAGGGTTAAAGCGTTTTGTGCTTATCCCGCTTTTAATTAATATTTTACTATTTGGTAGCTCGTTGTTTTTTATTTTTCTGGTCAAGCGACTGTTTTAGCTACATAAATAACATACTACCCGAGTGATTAAGCTGGCTTGAGTGGTTAATGTGGCCAATCGCAGTTTGGTCGTATTATTTGGCTACAGCATGCTATTTACTATAATCACTAATTTTATTATACCAATCTGCTTATATATGGGGTCTATTTAACGTTAAGAAAATTACGCTAGAACTAGGCAAAAATTTTTGTATCTAGTTGTTCTAAATAAAAAATTTTTAACGACGTTGTAGTGCAATTTGATTCGTTAAATTGATCAAAGATTTATGCAGGTTGGTATTACAGCCCCATTCAATGCTTTATTAAGCGAAAAAGTTGAGCTTTATTTAACGGGCCAAATAATTAGCGATATGGCTTTTCTGAATTAGTTAAAGATGTACCTGGAATGCTTGCCCGTGAGTGGGCAAAGCTGTGCTACTACCCTCTATGCACTATTGGATTTTTTATATTACTTTGGGTTTTATTGGTCAAGTATTATGGGGTTTATTTACGTGTTGGATGTGTGCGGTGCAATACGAAGACTATGCGTTTGATAACCATAAAATTGACTTTAAGCAGATGAAAGACGATTTAAAAGCTAAGCAAGGTGTATCGTACGGATTTGGTTTTGCTGTTATGTTATTAACCGCTATACCATTTATAAACTTAATCGTTATGCCTATTTGCTGTGTGATTATGCTCACCGAGCCTTTAATTTTAATCCTTGCTTTAACCCTTATTGCTGGTGCTGCTGCACTGCAAAGTTTACTTGGTTTTGGCTTAGGGGTTATTGCTACGCCAATTTTAGTATTGATTAATCCTGCTTTTATACCCGCCCCTATTTTGCTTCTAGGGCTAGGCTTATCGCTATTAAGTACACTAAATAATAAAAAGAACATACAGATTAGTCGTATTAGCATTACTTTATACGGGCGTTTTAGGTAGACGTTACCCTAGCTATAGCCGCGGTGTAACCAACTTAATAACCTCTGATGACAAGCAAGCGTTAACCATTATTTGTAGTTCAAGGGTCGATTTAATACCAATCTGCTTATATACGGGGTCTATTTAACGTTAAGAAAATTACGCTAGGACTAGGCAAAAATTTTTGTATCTAGTTATTCTAAATAAAAATTTTTTAACAACGTTATAGTGCAATTTAATTCGTTAAATTGATCAAATATTTATGCA
>NZ_WTKW01000593.1:0-1350 GCF_011378745.1 Pseudoalteromonas sp. Z1A6 | reverse complement strand
GGTACAAAATGGCTAAACCGAGTAATGAGTTAGAAGAACAATTAGTTGCTATTAAAGCGCTAATCCCATGTTTCTTTCACTATGCTGATGCTAAAACACCAGATAACTCTAACTACATTAAACTGCTAAGCAAGCCTAAGCGTACTACAACTAAAACAGGTAAAACTCAACGTAGAGGTAAAGAGTCTGCAGAAATTTTAGTAGACCGCGCACTTGCCGCTGACGATATCCCTGAACATATTCGCAGTAAACGTGATTCAATTGTAAGTGAAGTTCAAAAAGGTCGCAGTGTAAACGAAACAATTAGCCTTATGCGCACTATTTTTGGCTAAAAAACCTTTCCTAGCTGTACTTTAATAGTACAGCTAGGTTAGTTTATGCACCAGCAGCGTGCGACAGAAAATCAAAAAACTTCCTTCCAAAAACATAATTTCATCATAAGCAATTGTTTTAATAGCATTAGTTTTACTTAAAAATAATTAAAACGAGACTGGCACATACAGTGCTATTACCTTCCCAGTTAAATAATAAAAATGCATCCAGTTAAAAGGTCAAAGCAATACATAATAAAACCTTGGTATGCAAAAGTCATATAGCGGGAGTGAAACATGCTAAAACTACAAAAAACAATACTCTTCGGTGCACTGGCGTTTGCAGGCATAACATCAACAACGACATTTGCAGAGGTAACTGCAAATGCAGCAGCAACCTCCAACCACTTATGGCGTGTCAAGAGCAAACAGGAGGCGACGCTACTATTTCGGGTGGAATTGATTACGCTAACGAGTCCGGCTTTTATGCCGGTACATGGGCATCAAATGCATCGTGGGCAGATGAAATGACCTACGAGCTCGACTTATATGCAGGCTTTAGTGGCGCAATCAATGAAAGCGTTAGCTATGATGTTGGTTATATTTACTATGCCTACCCTGATGCTGCTTCAGAAGCTGACGCAGATTTCTCTGAGGTTTACGGGAGTATCAGTGTAGAAGGTTTCACTTTTGGTGCTTCGGTATTAGCAACTTCAGCTGCTAGTGGTGATGGTTCCGACTTTGGTGATTCACTTTATTTAACAACAGACTATGGATTCGCTATTGGTAGTAATGGAACTGAAATAGCGCTGCATTTGGGGCATTACTCAGGCGGCTTTATTGGTGATGACAACATCATCGATTACGGCGTTTCAATCTCTAAGGATGGCTTTACTTTTGGCTTATCTGATAATGATATCGATGACTCAGATTTAAAAGCTTACGTTGTCGACTCTGCAGACTTTAGCCTATAAAAAAATGTGTTACTTGCTGCAACACTAAGGGCCGCAAGGCCCTTTCTCATATTTAAACCACCTAG
>NZ_WTKW01000592.1:0-1353 GCF_011378745.1 Pseudoalteromonas sp. Z1A6 | reverse complement strand
TAACGCGGGACAAACAATAACAAGGTTTTTGTGATGTTGCAAACATATTAATAAAAAGTTTTAAATGTTATTCTTTTTTGCTTGTTTTATAGTCAAAATGGATTAAAGCACGCCATTATATTGATCTGCCTCTAGGTAAAGCTGTTTTCGTCCCTAAGCAATAGAGGGTCGGAGAATATGGTGGTACAATCTTGCACAATTTATACAAGTCTTAGGATCATTTACGCCATGAGCGAATTAAAAAACGACCGTTATTTACGTGCACTTGCAAAACAACCTGTTGATGTAACTCCGGTATGGATGATGCGCCAAGCAGGACGCTATTTACCAGAGTATCGCGCTACACGTGCACAAGCGGGCGATTTTATGAGCCTGTGCCGTAATGCTGAACTTGCATGTGAAGTAACACTGCAGCCACTACGTCGCTACCCGTTAGATGCCGCTATATTATTTAGTGATATTTTAACGATTCCAGATGCGATGGGTTTAGGTCTTTACTTTGAAACTGGCGAAGGCCCTAAGTTTGAACGTCCTATTTCATCACTTGCTGATGTTAAAAAAATTCCAAAGTTAGACCCTACAGACGAGCTTGGCTACGTAATGAACGCAGTAAGCACTATTCGTCGTGAACTTAAAGGTGAAGTACCGCTTATTGGTTTTTCTGGTTCACCTTGGACGCTAGCAACTTATATGGTTGAAGGCGGTAGCAGCAAAGTATTTGGTAAAATCAAAAAAATGGCGTTTGCAGAGCCGCAAACACTTCATTTATTACTCGATAAGTTAGCTGACTCAGTTATTGATTATTTAAATGCTCAAATTAAAGCTGGCGCGCAATCGCTAATGGTATTTGACTCATGGGGTGGTGTATTAAGCCCGCGCGATTACAACGAATTTTCACTGCAATATATGCATAAAATTGTAGATGGCTTAATTCGTGAATACGATGGTCGTAAAGTACCGGTTACTTTGTTCACTAAAAATGGTGGTCAATGGATTGAAGCTATTGCAGCAACAGGTTGTGATGCAATTGGTCTTGATTGGACTATTAATATTAGCGACGCTAAACGCCGTGTGGGTGATAAAGTAGCTCTACAAGGTAATATGGACCCATCTATGTTACACGGTACACCAGAGCGTATTCGCCAAGAAGTAGGCACTATTTTAGAAGACTTCGGTACAGGCAATGGCCACGTGTTTAACTTAGGCCACGGTATTACACCAGATGTAGACCCTGAAAATGCTGGTGTATTCATTAATGCAGTACATGAGCTAAGTGCTAAGTACCATAAGTAATAGCTACTTAAATAAACTTTAAAACTGTTTAAAAGTAAAAAACCCGCTAAGTTGCGGGTT
>NZ_WTKW01000591.1:0-1363 GCF_011378745.1 Pseudoalteromonas sp. Z1A6 | reverse complement strand
TAATTTTTTCTGCGTGCCATCGGCCACCTAAAAAACCATCAAAGTCTTCCTCAATTGATAGTTCATCCTTAGGGACTATAAATAAATAGCCTTCCATAAAGTTTTGCAAACCACCAATAGGAACTTCTGAGCCAGCTTGAAAGTCCGGCATGCTTGACAGTGTATGCACATTACCTTCATCTACTTTTTTAATTGTAGGCCATTTATATTGTTGATGAAGTTCTTTCGATATAGCATTCCAACCGCCACCTGTATCTGTAAAGAACTTTAGCTTTTGACCATCTTTCAGTTCTGGAGTAAGAAAGATGCGGTTATTATTAAATTCAGTGGGCAGCGGTTGTTCAGCTAAAAGTTGAAATGGAACTAAAGCTAAAACAAAGAAAAGAGGTACTAGATTTAAATTATACATTGATCATCCATGATTTTTAAAAATTACAATATGTAAATCCTAACACTTAGTTACTATGAGTGGTGAATTCACGTATCAAACTAGACCATTTTAAATGGCTATACCAGCTCAATAAACGTAATTACTAATTGAAATATAATGGCAAACACACCCTGCAATAACAAATAAGTGCCAAATAGCGTGGCTAAATTGGGTGCTTTTAGCGCTGTAGAATAATGTACCCAAACTATAAAAAATACCGCCGGCAAGTAGCCAGTAAAGTGCTTTTACATCAACACTAGAATAAAGTGGATATACAATAGCTAGTGCAAACCAGCCCATGAGCAAGTAGGTGGCGAGTGATATTTTTTTATTACCGTTTTTTACAAGTACTTTGTATGCAACGCCCGCCAGTGCTACTGCCCATATAAAGGTAAGCGTAGCCCATGACCAAACACCGCTTAGCGAGATTAATAAAAGACAAGAATAAACTAGACATCCATCCTAAATTTGCACTTTCTAAGGTTAATGACTAAATTTCAGTTAGTCTAAGAAGTGAGCAGGTTTTTATGGCTATTGCAAGAAAACGTCAGGTAAGTTTGGTTGATACAACAAATAAATTAGGTGACACCCATCCTAACTATTATGAAAAAAGCTAATAAAAACAGTATGAAAAGTGTATTTTTATAAGACCAATAAACAAGACATCCATCCTAAATTTGCACTTTCTAAGGTTAATGACTAAATTACAATTAGTCTAAAAAGTGAGCAGGTGTTTTATGGCTATTGCAAGAAAACGTCAGGTAAGTTTGGTTGATACAAAATATTATCACTGTATTTCACGGTGTGTTCGTCGTGCCTTTCTGTGTGGTGAAGACCACTTTACAGGTAAGTCTTACGAACATCGACGAGGGTGGGTTGAAGATAAGCTGCTTGAGTTAGCCAAGGTATTTTGTATTGATGTATGTGCTTATG
>NZ_WTKW01000590.1:0-1369 GCF_011378745.1 Pseudoalteromonas sp. Z1A6 | reverse complement strand
TGCAATTTAATTCGTTAAATTGATCAAAGATTTATGCAGGTTGGTATGGCTATAAATATAAGATTAAATAGCGATAAGTCGTTACAATGCGCGCTTAATTAATTGAAGGTAAATACAGTGAAAAACTCAGTTTTAGCATTACGCGCTCAACAAATAAGTGAATCCCGTCGAGAGTTTAATGCTCGAGGCGGTAAATTAGATCGCTGTGAGCAATGCTTAATAGCTAAGCACTACTGTATTTGTAAAGGTGTTGAGCATGCAGATTGTAAAGCAGCTGTGTGCTTATTAATGTATCACAATGAAAGTTTTAAACCTTCTAATACTGGGCGCTTAATTGCTGAAATAGTGCCAGATAACCACGCATTTAGATGGGATAGAACAGACCCTAACCCCGCTCTTTTAGCTTTAATAAATGATTCACAATATCAGCCAATGGTAGTATTCCCTGCTGAAGATGTAGAAGAGGGCAGGGCCATTACCGAAATAAGTATTGAAGAGGGTAAAAAACCGCTATTTATATTTTTAGATGGTACCTGGCGTGAAGCTAAAAAAATGATTCGCAAAAGCCCATACTTAGATAACTTGCCTGTACTTTCTGTTACTGCTGATAAACTATCTGATTACCGATTACGTGTTGCCCCTCATGCGCATCAACTAGGCACTGCTGAAGTGGCTATTATGGTGCTAGCGCTTGCGGGAGAAATGGATGCATCTTCTAAATTAGAACAGCATTTTATTAAGTTTCGTGATGCGTATTTGCTTGGTAAGCGCAATAAAGGCCGACCGCTAGAAGAGTAGTTTTACGCAGTTAAGCGAAAGCTTGCTGCTCTTTTAAGTGAGCAAGTGCTTTATTTTGAATTGCTCTGAAGCCTTCTTCAGATGTTAATTGTAAAACCGTATTATATAATTGGCTTACGCTATTGTGAGCCTGAATAAACGAGGTGCAGTCCTCACCAATCATATCCTTAGCCTCTTCGACTCGCTTTAAAAAGTAACAGCTAATATCGGTTTTTCCTTTAAAGTGAGTAGTCGCAATAGCGTTAGATATTCTATTAAGCTGATAACTAAATTCATCAGGTCGAGAACCCTCACCCCATTTACTAATAGAAATATCGCTTTCTAACTGGATAATTACGTTAAGTATGTTTTTAAACTCACTCATTGGCATATTTAAAAAGTTATAACCTTTGGGGCTAAATAAAGCTTTATACGGATTTTTGTTGGGAGTTTGGGCACTAAAAACGCCAATTGGTTTTGCTGTACTTGCGTCTGATACTTTACATAAAAAGGTATTGCTTTGCGGCGTTTTAAAATTCATATCCATTGAGTATTTATGATCCTTGCGTTACTTAGTTATCGGCGCAATTAA
>NZ_WTKW01000059.1:0-16191 GCF_011378745.1 Pseudoalteromonas sp. Z1A6 | reverse complement strand
AAATAAACAAAAAGGTTCTAATTGTTTAAAATTTAATACATACCGTCAATAAGCTCTATAATTTTTTCTTCAGCGTCTATAAACTTATCCAATCCACCACCGGTGCGATAAGATGCTTGTGCTATTTTTTCATTCGTTTCAACGTCTTTAATCCAAATATTTGCGTATGCCATATAGAGCGCTATATCCCAACGCCAATTTGCTACGTAGTAAGCCACTGCATTACATCCTGTCGTATCCGCACCTGGTAATTCGGTCTGGTAGTCTTGGTGTTTCAATACATAATTGGCTGGAATTACCCGAGTTTCAACATCATGCTTTGCAAAACCTTTTTTCATTGCATCTATAACACCAGCTTTAACAGCCTTATGTTCAGCAATACATACTGTTTTAGGTATGTTTGTTTCAAATCGAGTAATGTCTTGCTTTGCAGCACAACCGGCCAAGGTGGCAACCATTGCTGCTGCAACTGTTATTTTTAACGTATTCATATTTATTCCTTTTTTATTTTTAATATTTAAAGCTGCCATGCATAGCTAACTTTTGTAAAAAATGTACGCTGATCTCGCTCAATATTTTTAAGAGAATCGTCTTGGTAACCTCTATCTGAGTAACCCAAATAAAACAGTGTTTCCGCATTAATTTTATATGAGTAAACAAGCTGGCTGCCGTAGTCTTTATTGATTTGACTAACTTGATAAAAGTAGGCGTTTTCGTCTCTATCAATGTCTTCAAATTGTAAAATTAATTTAAGAATTGAACGCATGCTAAATTTATAATGAAGTCTAAAATCAACTAAGTTAGCAGTAAATACGCGATCCCCTTGCGGGTTATCTAATTGACTGTAGTTATGTTTTATATCGAGCTGCCAATGGTCGTTAATGTCCCACACCACTTGGGTTTGAGTGTCAAACGCGTCGCCTAATTGCTCATTTGCATAATCAATGCGGCTAGCGTATTCAATATATAACGAAAGCTTTAAATCTTTAGAGGGTTTAAAGCCCGTATAAATAAAACCAATATTTTGATTATAAAAATTGTCGTTATAGTTTTCATAGCGGTGCACTAAACCAATTTCAAAAATAGATTGCTTTTGGCCTTTAAAGCTTAAAAAGCCTTCGTATTCTTCTTCAAGTAAGTCGCCGTTTTGCGCCCACGTTTTATCCCAGTCAGCTTCGTATGACCATGAGGTAAGTAAATCAGATTCATCTCTGTACCATGTTTGTCCGCCACCAAAGCCTACTTTTTCATAATCAACTTTAGCTTGATAACCTAAATCGGTGCGGTAGTCCTGCCCAATATTTTCATAAGATGCAAATAATTTGTAATCACGTTTATCGCGGGTAAGTTCCAGGGCATATGCTTCATCTGACTGAGTTTCAGATAAGTTATAATTTTGAATTAAAAATTCAGAGTTACGTGTATCAGCAGATGATACTTGATACAAAAGAGTATCCGATTGATTAAACCAGTAGCTACCATCCACTGATAATACAGTGTTGTGATAGTCATCACTTTCTCTGTGCGTGCTTGAAAGGCCAATAGTACCCTGCTGACCTAGGTCATATTGATAACGCCCTGCGGCAGCATTCGTTTTTTCGTTTAAGCTTGCAAAGCCAGAGCCCTGATTCGTTGGCAGTAAAATATTACTATTGTCGTCATCAGCGAGCATTAACGCATAACTATGATCACCCGTTTTACCCGTTAATTTTGCACCTAAAGTAGGCTCTGCAATTGTACGTGTATATAAAAGCTCAAATAAGCTGCTTTTAAAGTAAGAAGCTCCATCTAAAAAGAAAGGACGTTTTTCAGCATAATAAATAGAAAAGGTTGTATTTACATCGAGCTCTAAAGAGTCTGTTTCTACTTGCGAAAAATCTGGGTTGATAGTCGCATTTAAAACAGCGTCCTTGGTTAAACCCCAGCGCAAATCTAAGCCCACTTCGGTATCTATATCGCCATTATCCCAGTTACCCGGTAATTCAGATTTATTATCGTTACGAAGTGCTGTCAATGTAGGTGTTAATTGAATATTTTTACTCGATTCAATATCGCTAAAACCCACTAACTTATCAAACTGACAAAGGCTACATTTTATATTTCTATCAAATCCCATATTTGATAGCTGATATAAAACATCACGTTGGTAGTTTCTCATGACTGAAAAACCCCACGTTAGCTCTTTTTTATTTTCAGGAAAACGCAGTGCCTTAAAAGGAATACGCATTTCAACAACGTAACCTTTCTCGTTAATTTGTCCCGCGCTATCCCAAATAGCATTCCATGAGGTATCTGAGCTCCATCCATCGGTATCGGTCATTCTTATATCGCCTTGTGCACCAAGGGGATTTACATGAAATTCATAACCACTGCGTTCATCATTAAATGTATCAATAACAAGAATGACTACGTCGTCTTCCCATAGCGTATCGCGGTCACGAAGTGATGCACGAATTTGTTCAGGGTTTGGATCCTCTGCAATAAAGGCAACATATAAGTTTGTGCCATCTTCGTAAATAAAGGCATCAGTTTTTACAGGAGGTGTGCCTTTTTCGTTAGGCTCATCTTGGTAGAGTAGAGGTATACGTGTCGCATTTTGCCAGTGCGCTTCATCCATAACACCATCAATAGTGATATTTGAATCAATACGAGATAAGGATACTTGCTGTTTACTAGCCGCTACATCAAGGCTTGAGAGTAATAAAACGAAACTTAAAAATAGGAAGGTAAACTTTTTTATTATAATTATAAAGTACTGCATAAACATCCATTTAGACTGTAATTACTCATAGGGAGTAACTTAAGCTGGGGATTGTAATTTATCCAGGTACATTTGTTAATACTTTGAAATAAAAAATTAACTATTTAATGATAAAGGAGTAACTAATTGTTACGTATTATGTTTCGAGTAGTTTAAGTTTATCGTCTATGCCATTCCATATATCAGCGTCCTCTGGTGCAGGTTTAACCTCTGTAATGCGCGGCCAGACCAGTGCAAGTTCAGCATTCAATTCAGTAAACTCTTTTTGAGATTCTGGTAATTCATCTTCTTGATATATAGCATCAGCTGAACACTCAGGGACACATAAACCACAATCGATACAATCAATCGGGCTAATTGCTAAAAAATTAGGGCCTTCAAAAAATGCATCTGCTGGGCACACTGATACGCAATCGGTGTACTTACATTTTATACAATTTTCGGTGACTACAAACGCCATACTATTTTAATACCTAAGATTTTAAACAACAGTTGTGGATCATACCCATCCACTCCAAAAATACAATAAATAAGTGCCATATCACCCTATTTTAACGTAAAATACGCGCCTTATGTTTGCACACCCGTTGTGCCCTGCATCCCCTTATTGTGAGCGGTAATAATACCCCGCTATGACACCTAAAAGAGATATAAATGATACGTTTAACCGAAATAAAGCTGCCACTTGATCATGACGAAGATGCAATTGGTCAAGCAATTGTAAATAAACTAAAAATCCAACCAGAACAATTGCACAGTTTTAATGTGTTTAAGCGTGGTTATGATGCACGTAAAAAATCAGCTATTTTACTGATTTATACACTCGATATAGAAGTTGATAACGAAGCCGAGCTACTCGCGGCATTTGAAAAAGACCAACATGTAAAAGTAGCGCCAGACACAAACTATAAATTTGTAGCCCAAGCCAGCGAAAATATAACAGAGCGCCCTGTCGTGATTGGCTTTGGCCCTTGTGGTTTATTTGCAGGCTTATTACTTGCTCAAATGGGCTTTAATCCCATTATATTAGAGCGCGGTAAAGAGGTACGTGAACGTACAAAAGACACGTTCGGCTTTTGGCGTAAACGCACACTTAATACCGAATCAAATGTACAATTTGGTGAAGGTGGCGCAGGTACATTCTCAGACGGTAAGTTATATAGCCAAGTAAAGGATCCAAAACATTACGGTCGTAAAGTCATTACTGAATTTGTAGAAGCTGGCGCACCCGATGAAATTTTATACGTAAGTAAGCCACACATTGGTACGTTTAAACTTGTCACCATGATTGAAAAAATGCGCGCTCGTATAATAGAACTAGGCGGCGAAATTCGCTTTAGCACACGTGTTGACGATATTCATTTAGACGATGGGCAAGTAACAGGTTTAACGCTTTCAAATGGCGAGCAACTAAACACTCGCCATGTTGTATTAGCCGTTGGCCACAGCGCACGCGACACGTTTGATATGATCCACAAAAAAGGGGTTTATGTTGAAGCAAAGCCATTCTCAATCGGTTTTAGAATCGAACATAAACAATCAATGATCGATGAATGTCGTTTTGGTGCAAATGCAGGAAACCCAATTTTAGGCTCTGCCGATTATAAACTTGTTCATCATTGCGATAATGGCCGCACAGTTTACAGCTTTTGTATGTGCCCAGGTGGCACAGTAGTCGCTGCAACCTCTGAAAAGGGCCGCGTTGTTACCAACGGTATGAGCCAATATTCACGAAGTGAGCGCAACGCTAACAGCGCTATTGTGGTAGGCATATCACCGGAGCAAGATTTCCCAGGTAATCCACTTGCTGGAATAGACTTACAACGTAAGCTTGAAGAGCAAGCGTATGAGCTTGGTGGTAGCAACTACGATGCACCAGCCCAGTTAATTGGCGACTTTTTGAAAGGTAAATCATCAGAAAACTTAGGTGAAGTACAACCCTCTTACACACCCGGTATTAAGTTAACTGACTTGAGTAAAGTGCTACCACAATTTGCTATTGATGCCCTTCGCGAAGCGATACCAGCGTTTAATAAACAAATTCGTGGCTTTTCAACTAACGACGGTTTACTAACCGGCGTTGAAACACGTACTTCGTCGCCTATTAGTATTAAGCGTGATAAAACATTCCAAAGTATTAACACCAAAGGGCTTTACCCTGCAGGTGAAGGCGCAGGCTACGCGGGCGGTATTTTATCAGCGGGTATTGATGGTATTAAAGCGGCTGAAGCGGTCGCACTGTCTATGTTAGAAAACGCTTAAACCTCTTTTTTAAGCCGTTTATCGAAAAGCCTCACTTTGTGAGGCTTTTTTGTGCTAAATGTATAGAAAATAATAACACCTCAAGCACCTCAACAATGATCAAAACATTTACCTTTTCGTTGCTTAGTGTATTAGCAATTTTTAACGCTAAAGCACAAGAGCTAAAAACCATCGATGAAATTCACAGTGCATATAAAAATAATTCTATTAATGCACAGCAACTCACCCAAAATTATATAGACCGAATTAATAAACTTAATCCACACTATAATGCGGTTATTAGTTTAGAGCCTACAGCTATTGCTCAAGCTAAAACGTTAGATGAACTTGCCGTCAAAGGAACTTGGGCTGGGCCATTACATGGAATACCTGTACTTCTTAAAGATAATATAGAAACTAAAGGCACACTTCCCACAACGGCTGGCTCTTTAGCACTTAAAAATAACGTTACTGATAATGATGCTTTTGTTGTTAAACAACTACGTAATGCGGGCGCTATAATTTTAGGTAAAGCTAATTTAAGTGAGTGGGCAAATTTTCGTTCTTCCTATTCATCTTCGGGCTGGAGTGCTGTAGGCGGACAAACACATAATGCGCACGATGTAACACGTAACCCATGTGGTTCTAGCGCAGGTTCTGCTGTTGCGGTAGCACTTAACTTTGCGCCTATAGCATTAGGGACTGAAACAGACGGTTCAATTACGTGCCCTGCCTCAGTAAATGGAGTTTATGCAATAAAACCGAGTATGGGCCAAGTATCACGCTCAGGCGTTGTGCCTCTTTCAAGTAGCCAAGATTCAGTAGGGCCGATGGCGCATTCACTTAAAGATTCGCTGCTGGTTTTATCTGTTTTGCAAGGTGAAGACTCCCTTGATGCGACAACTACAGGGTTTGAATTAAAAACAGGTAATATAAAATCAAAATCGTCACTTATTATTGGTGCACTACCTAGCGACAAATTTACAGTTGAAACGCAGCGCCTTTATGCCAAGCAGTTACAAGCATTACAACAGGCTGGACACACTGTTATAAATGTAGATATTACTGATAACTTAGATACGCTATTTGTTGATGAATACTATATTTTACTTTATGACTTCAAAGCCGAAATTAATCACTACCTCGCAAGCACTCCAACACAAGTGGCTGTTAAAAGCCTAAAAGCACTTATTAATTTTAATATTCAAAATAAAAAAACAGAAATGCCCCATTTTGAGCAAGATATCCTAGTTCAATCACAGGCCATTGATTTAACTAACAAACAAAAATACCAAGAGACTAAAGAACGCTATCGCACTTTAGCAACGACAGCCATTGTTAATCTATATAAAAACAACAAGCTTGATATTGTTATAGCGCCTACAGTATCCCCCGCCTGGAAAACTGACTTAGTTAATGGTGATAATTTTAATGGCAGTAGTAGTTCGTTATCTGCTATTGCTGGCACAACGCACATAACCCTACCGGTCGGAAAAGTAAGTGGTTTACCGGTTGGTTTGTCCATAATAGCAAATAAAGAGGACGAGCAAGCGGCTTATTTATACGCAAACATTATTGATGAGGTGTTATCACCAGGCACAAAAAAACCTGAGTAAACTCAGGTTTTTTTAAACTAAACGGCGTTAACTATGACTTTTTAAGTGACAGTTTTTCGCCTTTTAAGCTTTTACGAACGCTTGAAATACGTGAGCGATTTACTGCTCTCGCTTCACCGGTTGCTTGTCCTGATAACTTGTTAGAACGTGTACGGCGTAAATGCGCTGGTTTTTTACCAATTTTATCAATTAGTACTTCACGGTTACTTACTTCGTAACCTTCTAAATATACACGTTTGATTTTTTGGCCGATTAGCGTTTCAATTTCAAACAAAGTGTTTTCTTCTTCGCGGCTAACAAATGAGATTGCTTGACCTTGGCGACCAGCACGACCTGTACGGCCAATACGGTGAACGTAATCTTCTGCAAGCCATGGTAAATCAATATTAATTACACGAGGTAAGCCATCAATATCAATACCACGAGCAGCCACTTCTGTAGCCACTAATACACGTACCTTGCCTTCTTTAAATTCACGTAAAGCACGACGACGGTTACCTTGAGATTTATCACCGTGGCAAACGCCTGCCGGGATACCATCAAGGTTAAGCTCTTTAACTAGCTCATCAGCTGTTTCTTTCATGTTTACGAAGACAAGCACTTGTTGCCAGTTTTTCTTACCAATCAATTCAGAAAGTAGCTCTTGCTTACGACGTTCTTCAACTGGGTAAACAACATGCTCAACGGTGCTTGCTGTACTGTTAGTTTGATCAACACGCACTATTTCAGCTTGTTTCAATACTTTAGATGCAAATTGTTTAATTGCTGCAGGGAATGTAGCAGAGAAAAGTAAAATCTGGCGCTCTTCTGCACAGCTTTTAATAACGTTTTGCATATCTTCAATAAAGCCCATATCAAGCATACGGTCAGCTTCATCAAGAACAAGGTGCTTAACACTTGCAAGGCTTAAGTTACCTAAACGAATATGATCAAATAAACGACCTGGCGTTGCAACAACAATATCTACACCTTCTTTTAAAGCATTTGCTTGGCCGGCAGTGCTAACACCACCAAATAAGCTAACGACTTTAAGCGATGTATGCTTTGCAAAATCTCTAAAATTATTTGCAATTTGTTCTGCAAGTTCACGCGTTGGAGCAAGTACTAATGCATGAGGTGCATTAGTTGTGCTGAGTTCAGACTCAACCAATTTTTGGATGATAGGTAAAGCAAACGCGGCAGTTTTGCCGGTACCAGTTTGTGCACTGGCTAAAACGTCTTTACCTTTACGAACAGCAGGAATTGCTGCGCGCTGAATGGGCGTAAGGGTGTGATAGTTAAGTTCGTCCAACGCCTGGATGATTTCAGGAGCGAAACTAAAAGATTTAAAATTCATGCTGTATAACCTACGGCCACATTATCAAGGGTCGCAAATTATACAGTAAAAACGAGCTAACAGTTAGTCATAACTTATCTTTTAACGTGTTTAATCTACTTTATAGCGTTTAAATATTAAAGAGGTGTTAATACCACCAAACGCAAAGTTATTACTCATCACGTAATCGGTATTAATCTCACGCCCTTGATGCCTTATATAATCAAGCTGAGCACATTCGTCATCAACGTTATCTAAATTAATTGTTGGTGCAAACCAGTTATCAGCCATCATATTAATGCTTGCCCATGCTTCTATTGCACCACAAGCACCTAATGTATGCCCCAAATAACTTTTTAACGAGCTAATAGGTTTGCTGCCCAATGCTTTAAACGTTGCGTGAGACTCGGCAATATCACCTTTATCTGTTGATGTACCATGAGCATTAACGTAACCAATTTTTTCTGGGTCTAAATTGGCATCTTGCAGTGCCATTTCTATCGCTAGTTGCATTGTTTTTGATGTTGGTTGAGTAACGTGCTGTCCATCAGAATTACAACCAAAACCAACCACCTCAGCTAATATTGTTGCTCCGCGCGCTTTTGCATGTTCGTATTCTTCTAAAATAAGTGTACCCGCGCCTTCGCCTATCACTAAGCCATCGCGATTTTTATCAAAAGGTCTTGGTGTTTGTTTTGGTGTTTCATTTTTTGTAGATGTTGCATAAAGCGTATCAAATACGGCGGCTTCAGTAATACATAACTCTTCAGCTCCACCAGCCACCATTATTTTTTGTCGGCCAAACTTAATCGCTTCATAGGCGAAGCCTATTCCTTGAGATCCCGATGTACAAGCAGAGCTTGTTGTTATAACACGCCCTTTTAAACCAAAAAACACACCAACATTTACAGGGGCAGTATGCGCCATCATTTTAATGTAACTCGTGGCTGTTACACCTGACATCGACCCCGTTTCCATCATATTTGCAAAGGCGAGTAGTGGCTCAGTAGAGCCCGTAGATGAGCCATACGCTATGCCCGTAGAGCCATCTGTTAGACTGTCGTGCTCGAGTAGTTTGGCTTGTTCAAGTGCGCATTCAGTAGCACGAGTTGACATAAGTGACACTCGCCCCATTGAACGGATTTGTTTACGTTTGTAATGACTTGGTCGCTCAAAGTGTTTAACTGGCGCGGCTAAACGAGTATTGAGGTCGTCAGCTATATCCCACTCTGGCATAGTAACAACAGCATTTTCGCCTTTAATTAAGGCTTGTTTGAATTCAGACCAATCATCGCCCAATGCAGTGACCACCGACATCCCTGTTACAACAACGCGTTTAATCAAACCATGCCACCATTAACCGAAATCACTTGGCGTGTTATGTAAGCTGCATCATCAGACATTAAAAAAGCGACTGTTCCCGCAACTTCTTTAACGCTCCCCATGCGTTTAAGGGGTATCATTTTCATCATTTCATCAATAGGTAATTCATCAGTCATCGCGGTTTCTATTAAACCAGGTGCCACACAATTAACTGTGATTTTGCGTTTTGCCAATTCTAATGCAAGTGCTTTAGTGGCCCCAATAATACCGGCTTTTGCTGCACTATAATTTACTTGTCCTCGGTTACCTGCAATACCTGACACCGATGACATTGTAATTATTCGCCCACCTTTACGGCTTTGTACCATAGGCATTACAGTTGGGTGTACTACATTATAAAACCCATCAAGGCCTGTACGTATTACACAATCCCAGTCTTCCCCTTGCATAGCAGGAAATGCCATATCGTTAGTAATACCTGCATTACACACCACGCCATAATAAGCGCCATGCTGAGCTATATCTTCTATTATTTGTGCTTTGGCCTGCTCTCTGTCGCATACATCAAATTGTAATAAACTGGTGGCTCTACCTAATGCATTAATTTCATCGCATGTTGCTTGAGCTTGCTCAACACCCGCTCTGCAATGTACGGCAATATCAAACCCTTGCTCAGCAAGTTTTAACGCAATAGCTTTACCAATACCACGGCTTGAACCCGTAACTAAAATTCTTTTTGTCATTGATTTTCTCTTATAAATTCCAACGGGTTTTCAGGCTGAAATACATTAATTTTTGCTTGGCAAAGTAGAGTTTCACACACGAGTATTTGGCATTCAAATACACTTAAACCTGACTCTTCTTGATATAGCTTTTTCACTTCAATAGTCAGCTTACTGCCGTTTTTAAAACACGGTTGATAAGTTTGATACTTTCGCGTGCCAATTAAAAAACCAATTTTTACAGGTTTATTTTCATCATTCGCTAACGCACCAGCGTAAGCGGCAATAGACTGCGCCATGTACTCAACACCAATATAGCTAGGTACGCCGTTAATTGCAGGACTAAAAAAAGGGCTTTGCTCAGTTATAGTAACGCCGCATTGAGCTTCATCTTCGCTGTGTGTTAAAAGGCTATCTATTAAAATCATAGGCGCATCGTGCGGGACTACTTGCTCTATAGGGTAATTAGTCAACGTTAACTCCCAATATTAAGCTGGCATTATTACCGCCAAACGCAAATGAATTAGATAAGCAGTATTTAAGAGCGGGCTTAAACGCTTGTTTTATTATTTTTATATCAGCCAAATCACTGCCTTCTTTAATCGCGTTATACGGCAGCATATGTTGGCCGCTATCTTTTAATAATAACCAACATATACCGGCTTCAATGGCGCCTGCAGCACCAAGAGTATGCCCTGTTAAATGCTTACTTGAGCTAAGCGGGGTATTGTTGCCAAACACGCGATTAATTGCAAGTGCTTCCATTTCGTCATTTTTTACAGTAGCCGTACCGTGAGCGTTAATATAATCAATATCACCACAGGATAACTTTGCGCTTTTTAGTGCTTTTTCCATTGAGGCTTGGGCGCCCATCCCATTAGGATCGGGGGCTGACATATGATGCGCATCTGAGCTTTCGCCACTGCCTAGTAACATAACGCCGTTATTTGTTATTGGCGTATTTTTAGTCATTACAAATAAAGCGGCCCCTTCACCAATATTAATGCCGTCTCTGGTGCTAGAAAAAGGCTGGCATAAACCCGAGCTTAAAGAAGCGAGCGAGTCAAAGCCATTAATTGTTAATTGGCACAAACTATCCGCACCACCACAAATTACCACATCGGCTAAATCAGCATTTAGCAAAGCTTGGGCGCTAATTAACGCTTTGCTACTCGACGTGCACGCAGTAGAAATACTGTAACAAGGCCCTAGAGCCCCTATTTTATGTGCAATGTAATGAGCGGGTGTAGCTAACTCTTGATCACTGTAACTAAAGTCATCAGGCCAGATTTTTGTACTTTCATAGCTTTTACGCGCTCTTTCGCCATCATGAATACCTGATGTACTAGTACCCATTACAATTGCGATACGCGACTTATCAATATGCGAAAGTTTATCTAAGGTTGGCTTAATCTGCTCTAAAGCTAGATCAATAAATGTATTGATACGTTTATTATTTGATAAAGCAATAGACTGAACTTGCCCGACATACAGCGGGGTTTGCTCAGCACTTAAACTTTTATTTAAAGTTAATAAAGGAGTTGCAGGGTTATATTTATTTAAGCTTGTTGTGGTTGCATCTTGGCCTATGCCCATCGCACTCACAATGCCTAAATCATTCAGCCAATATGTCACTGTTCTACCTTTTTAAATGTTATTTGATACTGATGTAAAATATTGTTCAACGTTGTCGACTCATCACTATATTCAATGGTGACAAATGTACCCTCATCGTTAAATACCTCCCGATTAGAGCCAACCTGCTCTATTAAAGCACCCTCTAACTGCTTTTGTAAAAATGCTACTGGCCAATGTACTAATGCAATATCCGCCAAAATATAATGAGGGTCTATCCCTTCTACCGCCAGCATATTTCGTGTTTTTACTGGGCCATTTAAAGGTTTTTCAAGCTCCATAATTGGAAAGCCTTGCACTGTCATTAACAATAACTTAATTGCACCTTTGTCATTTATAGCTAATTGGGCAAATACAGTGTGTGTTTTTTGCTGATTCGTAATATACAAAACATGCTGCCAAGACTTATCAAACATTTGTGCTGGCACGCTATTAATATTTAATTGAATATTAGGTGATAGATACACTCTATTTTTAGATGCTGTAAAACTCGTACATGCGCTCAATACAGCAAATATAAATACACTACACACCACATACTTAATTAATTTTGACATAACTGAGCCAACACATTTAAACGGCGTTCACTTTGTGCAACAAATGGGTTATTTGTATCCCATGCGTAGCCCGCTAAAATAGCACTAATCATTTCTCGCACCTGAGTATTTTGTTCAGAGTAAAATATCACATCCTGAAAACGCGTATCGTACCACCCTGTTACAAATGTTCTAAAACAATCGACTCCAGCTTGTAATGGCTGTGCGTAGTGAGCGTCAAAATCGACGACTTCGTTTTTTAAATAGCGATCAACAAGTGGGGCAACTAAATTTGCAGATTTGAGTGCAATTGTTACACCTGATGAAAATACCGGGTCTAAAAATTCCCCCGCATTACCCAATAAAGCAAAGTGCTTACCATATAACTTACTCACATTTGCCGAGTAGCCTTTTATATTTTTTGCTGGAGTTAATAACTCACGCTGTGCTAACAGTGTTTTTAAATAAGGGTCTTGCTCTATAAATTGATTTAGTAAATCGCTAGATTCATCATCATTAAAACGCTCTGACTGCGCCACAACCCCAATACTCGCAGTACCATCACTAAAGGGAATAAGCCAATACCACACGTCTGAATATTGAGGGTGTACGGTAATCAAAATTTTATTTCGATCAAAGCTTGTATCACTAATATTGTCTTTAAAGTGACTAAAATAAGCGCTTCGAACAGGAAAGTTAGAAGGAAGCTCTAAATCTAACAATTTTGGTAATACACGCCCAAAGCCACTTGCGTCCAATACAAATCGGGCATTAACGCGATAAGCTTGCTGCTGCTCATTGTGTACCACTAATGATGCACCATTTGGCTCATCACAGTAGTCAACCACCGTGTGCTTATATCTGATTTCTACGCCTTGTCCTTGTGCTTTGTCTGCTAATAATTTGTCAAAGTCGGCTCTTTTCACTTGATACGTAGTGCCTGGGCCTTTAGTAAATTTTTCAGTGAAATTTATAGTTGTATTTTGTCCTGACCGATGAAAAGCAGCGCCATCTTTAAACTGAAAACCTAAAGCTGCTGCATTGTCATGTAATGTATCGATTAAGCCCGCGTCTTCTAAGTACGCCATACATTGCGGCAGTAAGCTTTCACCAATTGAAAAACGTGGAAACGCCTGCTGTTCAAGTACCAGTACCCGCCATCCCTTTTGAACTAAAAGACTACTAGCCAATGCACCCGAAGGCCCAGCGCCAATAACAACAACATCGTACTGCTCAAGGTTATTCAAATTATTGTTCCTTTTGAGGCTTAAAAACACTCAGCGGTGATAAAAAGTAAATAGCTAAAATCCCTACCATTACACTCAGTCCAAAACTAAAAATAGCGGGTGTATCAGATGCACTCAACATGCCAAATACCCACATTGATGACGCAGCCGACAAGCTAATCGCCAACACATTTTTGGGCTCTAACTTATTTATTTGATAAAAAACGAGGTAATCAATTGCTAAGGCAATAACAAGTAACGCACCGAGTAAATTAAATAACGACAAGCTACCTTGAATCGCATTACATACCCAAAGCATGCTCAACACCACAACAGATAAAATGGTCACCTGCAGCAGCGCTATCTTAATCGTAAATCGCCAACTAAAAAGCAGCCAACTAATAAAACCCGCAAGCACTAAGCTTAATAGTAAATATTCACGGTAATCACTTAATAAAGCACTAATTTGTTTAGGTTTATTATAAATATAAACACCTTTACTTTTTTCAACTTCATTAATTAATTGATCAGATGAAATACCCGAAATAGACATCCACGTTATCGATTGTTCTGACTCAACAACCATTTGAGAAAGCAGTAATGGTTTAAATGTACTCGTGGCGAGTGTTTTATAAGTTAATAACGGTGCCTTTGTACTTGTTAACGCTTGCCCTGTAACGCGCTCTGCAATATCCAAAGTCCCTTTATTTTTAGCCTGTTCAAACAAGGCTTGGTTATCGCTCTGCTTTTGTAAACTAGGCAACCAATGGCTAATGCTATTATGTTTAAAATTAGGGTTTAGTTGGGTTAAGCGTTTTAAAAATTGTTCTTGCTTTTGTAAAAGCGCTTCGGAGCTATCTGCAAACATAAAAACAATTTGGCTATCCCATTGCCCAAGTAATAACAAATGCTTTTTTTCGTTTAGCATTAAATGTTCGGAGCTTGCATTTAATAGCTTTACATCATCATTAAAGCTAATAGGTTTTATTAAAAATAACGCACTTATAAGGACTAATAACGTAATGAGTATTGGTTTTTTTAAACTATTGCAGTATAAAAAAACCTTAATGAGCTTTTGACTCATCAATAAACTCGAAGGCGATAACGTGAGTGTAGATTGCCACAATGGCAAAACTAAAACTGTAAATAGCCAAGCACTCACTAAACCCGCAATAACAAACACACCAACTTGAGATAATAACGTTAGTGGCGCACCTAGTAAGCAGCAATAACCCAACGTAGTCGTAATAAGAGAGAGTAAAAGCGCAGATTGTGTCCCTTTGCTGTAGCCTTTTTCATGCTCTTTTTTGGCTAAGTCAGTCATACCATGAAATGCATAATCAATGGCAATACCAATCAAGGTAACTGCAAAAACAAGCGTTAATAAATGAATAGTATTAAACAGCAACACCATAGCGATAGCGCCACCAATAAGTGCGCTCAGTACGGTAAAGCTTGCTAATAAAATACTGTTTAAACGCCTAAATACCCAAAATACCATAGCAATAAGGGCTAATAAGCTAATGCCACCAAACAGGCTCATCTCGTATTTAGCTTGTTTAGCATTTTCAGCCGTATGAAATAGCACACCAGAGTAAGTAATGCTTAAATCAGGGTAGGTTTTATTAAGTATATTGATCTGTTTAATTATCGCGCCAGCTAAATCAATTGATTTATTAACCCCTAAATTTTCGGGCGCTAAGTTTGCCAAAATGACACGGTATTCAACGCCTTTTAAACGTCGAGTTAAACGACCTTGTTCAAGCGTAAACAATTGACTTTGTTTTAAGTTATCTTCTATAAATGCCGCTAGGCTCAAACTTGTATCTTTGCTTAAGGTAGCACTTACAAATGGGTTGCCTAACTGATTTAATTGCTCAAGGTAATAATGTTCAAACGTTGTTTTTTTGCTTAATGTTTGCTTGTAAGTATCACTTAATAACGCATGTTTGAAAGGTGAGAATGTTTGCGCTAAATCGTTAACGGACGGAAAGTTAAATGTGCTTTTAATTGCATTATCGTCGAGCCATTTTTGGAAATCATCAAATGCTTTATTTTTATTATTTCCTGCAAACGAGAACATAATACGGTTAGCATTTTGCTGAAAAAAAACATCTTCCGCATGTGCAATTTGGGAGTGCGACTTTGGCAATAAGCTAAACATATCGGCGCTAAACGTTGGTTTAGACAGCCAAAAAGCTGCAGCAAAAAGTAAAATTAAACTGCTAAACCACCCTACAATAACGGTAATTCGTTTTGTCACTGCACTATTCCCTTAATTAACCACTGCATTATTTAAAAACATAATTTTATTTGGAATAAGTAAACTCAATTTTTGTGTTATTTCCTGAGTGCTCATTTAGTGTAATACTGCTCACTTGCTTAGCAGTTTCACATAAAATAAAATCACTAAATAATTGCTGTAGCATCGCTTCTTTTGGTATTAACTGTGTGCAACTGTCTTGCATTTTAGCAATGTCAAAACGTGTTTCCAGAGCACTCATATTTACGCTAAGTAAGTCACTCAGTAATCCTACAAATTGCTCGCTACCGGGTTGTGGTATTAACTCACCATTGGCATTTTGTGCAAGCACTTTGCCGTTTTCTATTATGAGCATACTCTCAACAGGCATTTTCACTTGCCAAATTAGCTTTTCATCAATTAACGAAAAAACACCCGACGAAATAAAAGGCTTAGCAAATCCATTAAATTGCTTATATTGCTTAAACTCACCTTTAATAGCTGCTGCATTTACTACAGAGCAAAACAGCAAAAAGCTAATGGCTATGCTCAATGTAAAACATTTTAAAAAATT
>NZ_WTKW01000589.1:0-1383 GCF_011378745.1 Pseudoalteromonas sp. Z1A6 | reverse complement strand
TTTCTGTAAAACCTGATTCTAATAATGTTATGGCTGGAGTTGTTTCAAAAGCAAATAAGTTTCATGGTCATGATGCGGGGTTTGAAGAGTATGATATTGATAACTATCCTCCTTTAATTTGGATTTGGGATCGTGTAGAGCAAGTGTTATTGGTTGAGAAAAAAGCTAACGTATTTCGCACTCCTAATGCTGTATGTAAATGTTTTGAAAAACTAGCTAATAATATTATTTTAGCTGAAATAGGCTTACGGGTAGAATTAAAACCTGTTCTTGATGACGCTAAATGCGACTTTTGGTCTGAATATGATAATTTTGAGTTTGTTGAAAAAATTGAGTTCGAATTAATTCCTCCTAATCTATTCGGAGAAACAGAGCAATCTATGAAAGATGCTTTGAATGATATAACTGAACAAACAAATGCAAACCATATTAAAACAACCTTTGAAAATGTGAGCGGTAAATTAAAACTTTCATCAAAAGGCTGGGTTAATAATGCAGTGCGATGGATAAAAAAAGGAGGTGGCGATTGGAAAATGTGGGGAAGAAAAGTTGCAAATAGCCCCGTTACAGACGTATCAAGTCATAAATCTGCTAAGATTACGTTTATAAATGGACAATTATCGGAGGCTGATCTTCAAGGGTATGATAGTACAGAACTTGCCCACTTGATTAGTCATTACCAAAATGAATATACATACAAAGATAATACCGATGATGATTAAAGTAATACTCTATTTATCACTAATTGCTATTCTCTGTTTTTCGCTTGCAACGGATGACCCTCAAGCAATTAAATTAATTGAAAATACAACATCAGGAATTATTGGAAGTGTTCTAGGCGGTATTACGGCTGGTATTTCAATCATATTCGCAGCCTTAACCAGTTTAAAGGGGACTACCCCTAACATCTCTAATAATAACGCTAGATTTATAACGTTTATCGACAACCTCAAATCTGATGTAATGATTTTAATTGGCTGTCTTACTTTATCTATTCTTTTACCGTATTTACGAGTTGTAGGCATCCCTTTTATTATAATGCCTACAGGGGAATATATACCCTCATCGGATTCTATATACACTACTGCCGAATTAATAATAATCGTTATATCTATGCTCGCATTAATAGAAATTATATCTGTAATGTTTAATATATTTAAGATTTCGATGGCAGATAGCGAACAGCCTAAAGCCCATAAAGATAATTAATTGATAACAATTCAATTGTTAAGCTGCTATTTTGACCAAACTCGAATAGTTTTAGATTTTTATAGACCGAATATAGGGAAGAGCCTCTGTCACCTGTTTACGTGCTTTAACAGGAGATTCTATAATTCTTTTCTTGAAATCAATTTTAACATCGCAAGAGGTATACCTTTTTTG
>NZ_WTKW01000588.1:0-1396 GCF_011378745.1 Pseudoalteromonas sp. Z1A6 | reverse complement strand
TGTTTTTAATTAAAAATAACTTTTACTTTATAGGTTTGCATTCTCTATTGTCAAACTATGCGATAATAGTCGCCATTGTTTTAATATATTTAGTAAAAGATCCAATAAATGAAATCATACAATAGCATTCAAGAACGTATAGAAATCCTAGAAGACAAACTAACTGCAATACATGACGAAATCGAAACACTAAAAGCACCTGCTAAAAATAACAATGAACGTATTATTTTTAAGTTTATTGAAACAGGCAGCACTGGTAAAACGAAGGATTTTGTACGTGAGTTAGGTATTAAATCACCACGTGACGGTTTGTTTTCATCAGGTGACGTTACAAAACTAATTAAAGATGGCGCTGAAGATATTTCACCTGCGTTATTAGAAATCGCAAGACAGCTTGCCAGTGCACGTAATAAAAATGGCCCAAGCCGTTAATTACCCAGTCACACAGTATCTAGAAGCCCAGCCAAGCTGTCGCTTCTAGATATGTAATTATATTAAACTAAATTAATCACATAGTTCTATATTAAGGCTGGTAAGCAAATTAAGTGCTTCGAAGCGATCAAACTTAGCATTCGCTAAGATATTATTATTCAAATCTATATTAAACGCTGTAGCACCTACAAAATCACATTTTGTTAAGTTAGTTTGAAAAAACTCACTATCGCGAAAATCTGTTCCTGTAAATTCACTACTGCTTAAATCAGCGTGTCTAAAATCAACATTTTTTGCAAAGCAGTGTGTTAGTTTAAGAGCTTTAAGGGTTAATTCAAAAAAAGAGCTATTACTGAGTTCGCAATAACTAAAACTCACCGGTGCGTTAATACTAAGCGCTGGCCAATCTACATCAGCCCATTGCAAACTATTTAATTTACAGTGGCTAAAACTTACATTTTCAAGCGAACTGTAGTTCCATTTAAGTGACGATAAATTACAGTTTTTAAAACTACATTCTATAAATCGGCAATTTTTAAACTGCCCCCCTGAAAAGTCGCAATCGATAAATATACATTCTTCAAACTCAGAGTTTTCAGTTAGCTGCTCTGCGTACTGCAAAGCATTAAATTGCTCATCAAAATACTGTTTATTGTTACTTAACAACACAATTTACCTATTAAATTTAACCTGCGTAGCCATTATTTTTAGGTAAATCTTTTTTAAGAGCAAGCACTGCAATAAAAATCAAACCAAACAATGGAAATAGCGCAAAACAGCCACCCACAAACGCTAAAACACCTGGCATAGTACTTTTACGCTTACCTATTTTGTAGCTAATTACAGCAAAAATAGGGATGCATAATATAATAAAAAAAGCTAAAAACTCACCAAATAAGGTTAGATGAAACGACATAAGAACTCCTTTTCAATATGGATAATAGCAATCGGCACAAACCTTTAA
>NZ_WTKW01000587.1:0-1404 GCF_011378745.1 Pseudoalteromonas sp. Z1A6 | reverse complement strand
TTCTTTACATTCCTGATTTGCAGATTCAACAATATCGACTGGATTCACCATATGCCTAACGCCCTGTTAATGGGCAAAATAAAGTTGGCTAAAATTAAGCGACGAAGGAGCAAAAGCCAACTGTATTTTGTCCTTGTTAAACAGTTTGTTAGGTGAATTATTCATCATCTTCATCTGGAGCTTCTGGGATTCCTAGAGCTTTGCTAATTGAATCGTCCATTGTTCGATAATTACCTAGCCCCCAGACACCTTCTAATTCGTTTTCTTCTATTTCATTACCAGCTTCATCCACATGACAACAACTGGGAAATACTTTTAAGTAACAAGCACCATCATCGTTTTGATTCGGTTCAACAGCGATGTTTCCAATTACTGGCATATAGCCCCTAGAGAATCCGAGTTTATTTATAAATACAGGAGCAACTAACAATGGTTCTTGAATTAGATTTTTTGGAATTTCAATCTGTTCACTAATTACATTGTATATATGAATTTTGATGCAATCAGGAAAACCACCCACCTCAGAGTCTAATGTCATAATACGACCAAATATATATTTCTTTTCTGGGTACTCAAGTCGAAAAACGTCGCCAACCTTTAACCTTTTTTTGTAAGCAGTTTGACGGACTACATTAGTTTCGGGATATTCCATATTCACCTAACAATTTAATAGTGCGCTCATCGCGTATATTTCTGCCGACGCTACGCTCATTTTTCTGCATGATATAGTTTTAACAAATAACCTAAGGTATTACTATCACTAAGTTTTCTAAGACTTTAAAGAAAAGTTAAATAGAACAATATGCGCGCGTCGCTCATTTTCATGAATATATGCGCAAAAAGCAGTTTGACCAATCAATTTACTACTATATTTAGCCAATCTGAATGACCGCTTCTCGCTCAAAGCTGGCTTCAGCAAAGTGCCATTTGCGGACATTCAGTATTTGAATTTAAGTCTATACTGATGGACGCAAATGTCACCATTGCGGTCGTTCACGTTTGAAGTATTAACGATCACTTTGTGCGCATTGCTGACACTAGCAATTAATATTTGTCCTTATTTTTTCTAATGAATCATTCCGACCATGTCACTAAAACACCTCGGTAACAAATACCTTTAAAATAGTTACGTTTAATGCGTATTTAATCTTTTCATATGCAAGTAAATAGACGCCATTGAAATAATGATAGTAAGTAGTTATTTAACGAACGCCATGAATAATTATTATGGGTGGCCTAATAACTCCTGCAGGTGTTTTTGAGGTTTTGCGTTTGGGTTTAATTGCGTAGTATTACTGGGCATATCTAGCTTTGAATGAACCCATACTAAAGTTGACAGTTAGTTCGGATATATCCAATATTTTTTAACATTCGAGATATTCTAGTAAAAAAATAAGATCGTTC
>NZ_WTKW01000586.1:0-1410 GCF_011378745.1 Pseudoalteromonas sp. Z1A6 | reverse complement strand
AGTCGAAGGGAGAAGTGTCCAGATAATGGCGCTCAGATTAGCAGGCGGTAGAGATGTTTTCTCTACCGCCTTTTTATTTGTCCTGTTACAATACCCACCGTTTAAAATTAGCGATTAATTAGCTAAGGCGCTTTTAAATGAGAGACCCAACCTCTAAGCGCAAACTGAATTCTTCTGGCTAGGCCAGCACTGCGATGCCCATTAATTTGCGCTTCGCTCAAAACCTCTTAAGTGAGATGATCAAGATATGAGTAGAACTAAAAAGTCACGCAAAAGCCCAGCAAACGGACCTGTTCGTTTAAGCCAAGATAAGCTTAAAGAAATGCGCGCATTAAAAGAGCAGCGAGTTAAAAAAACCAAAGGTGCTAAGCCAGGTTCTCGTAACGCGCCAGATTTACTAGATAGCGAAAGCCATAATGCTGGTCACGCGCCGAAAGATAAGCGTGTAGGCAGTAAAAAGCCGGTACCATTAATTGCAACTGCGCCTGAGCCTAAAGTTGAAATGAAACGCAACTTAAAGCCAACTATTGAGCTGAAAAAGGTAATCGAGCCTGAATTTACACCTGAACAAGAGCTAGAAGCACTTGAGAATGACGAGCGTTTACTTAAACTAGTAGAGCGTCATGAAGAAGGTGAAATGCTAACTGGTAAAGATGCTAAGTACTTTAATAGCCGTATTGCTCGCCATCAGGCGTTATGTGAAATTCTTGGTATTGAAGACGAGGATGAAGACGAATTTGAAGATGACCTTGAAGATGATATTGAAAGCAAAGGCAATTCTGATTTCGATCAATACTTATCTGACGATTTAGCCAACGAATGGTTAGATGAAGACGACAAATAGTAAGGATAAATAATGAGTACCGCGGTAATTTTAGCCTTACTTTTAGGCGCTGCTATAATAGTTGGTCTGGCATTTTATGCGGGTCAGTTGCTGTATAAGTTAAATGCGCAAAAAAAGTTAATTGCTAAAACGCAGGCTGAACAAAAGCAAAAGCTTGAGAAGTCGCGTTTAAAGCGAAATGCCAAACTAGCCGATAGTATTCATTTAATTGCGCGTGCAATGAATGAAGAGCAGTGTGAGTTTTCTGAAGGCTGTTTACGTATTTGGGTACTTATGTCTCAATATGGCTTTGAGAGCGAGCGTGATTTAACGACACAATATCCTGGCATTTATAAAATGTACCAGGTAGTTAAAGAAATGCCGACACACGATGCACGTAAAAAATATGCTAAAAAAGAAATTTTTAAGCTAGATAAAGCTCGCTGGCAAGCTGAAGAAACACTTAAAGATGAAGTTAAAGCCGATTGCGCTAAAATTATCATCGAGTTTAAAGCCGCTCCTGGCAGCGATAAAGTGGTTTTTAACTAGCTTTAGTTTTTCGAGTACTCAAAAAAAGCAGACCTTGG
>NZ_WTKW01000585.1:0-1422 GCF_011378745.1 Pseudoalteromonas sp. Z1A6 | reverse complement strand
TTGGTTTAAATGTTTATATTTTATGTAAATATATAGTCGAAATTATTAATAAGTAAAGTTAGCTATAAGCAAATGGCAACTTTCTAAACGGAAGTTTTAGTATAGGATTAAATTTGTCTTAGCGAGGTTGTTCAAAGGAAATGGCGCGGATGAAGAAGCTAACTTGGTTTTTATTATGTTGCTTTGCAATGAATGCATACAGTTACGATGAAGTAAGTCTTTTGATAGGTTATATCTCGCTATTTAGTGTCTCCATTACACAAAATAATACTTCGCAGTTCTATCAGATGACCTCGTGAGTATAAAACTAGTGATTAATTGAAATTCACCTATGGAGAGTCAATGCATTCTGAAAGTGGTGGCCTTCGTTATCAGTAATTACTACTCTAGGGCCTGGCCCAGTATTTGCTGGAGATCTGAAAGTTTGTGGGCCGGGCCACTGCTTTATACAATAAGTAATATCAATACCTTGTAATTATTTCAGGTATTAATAAATAGTAAGGAGAAAAGTATAATTTTTATTTGCAGTATTAAGTTCGAAAAAGTGGATTTTTGATATTGACTCGACATGAAAGGCACTTCCAGAGTGCTGTTTAAGAAAAGAAAGTTGCTGGTTGTATAGGGTATTTAAGTGGGTCCAACTTTGACTTTATGCTTTCAGTTGAAATAATAAGTCAGAGTCAGAGTCGAGTAGACACAATAAGGTTTCAAATAAGCCTGCTTAACTGTTAATTCTATTTAAGTTTTTTTGACACCAAAGTAATGCTTGCTGCTTATTTTTTACAGCAATTTTTTGGTAAACCTTGTGTAGGTGGACTCGAACAGTAGCTTCACTTATAAATAAAGTGTCGGCAATTGCACTTGAATGTAAGCCAGAAAATAATAAGTTTAATACTTTCATTTCCTTGCAGGTTAAGTTGTTTGATTGCAGAGTAGTTTGTTGTTCACTCGCTAGCATTTGCCTCATCCAATCATCGGTTACTGCACGAGGGAACCATAACTTTCCTTGTTCAATGGCTTCTAATCCTTGTTGAAGTAGTACTTCGTCAGTACCTTCGTAAAACAATCCTTTTAAATTTGGCCACTCTTTTAATGCTAGTACATCGCAGTCTTTTGGGACATCAAAAATTACCAGTCCTTGGTGACCATTTTTTAGCATGAATTGATTAATAAGTTCATAATTGGTAATGACGTTTAAAGCTTGATAATTAACAAGTAAAACGTTGAAGTCAGCTGCAACACAAAAAAGTGAAGTGTAATTTGGATTTGTGAAGCATTTGAGGCTTTTATCAGCTGTGTTTTCAATATTCATAATATTCTATCCATAGACTACATTTTAGTACTATATTCTTATTTTTAGTTAATTTCAATGGTAGGAGAATGTGTTGTAGCTCTTTTTTTATACACTAAAGTACATGTGTA
>NZ_WTKW01000584.1:0-1423 GCF_011378745.1 Pseudoalteromonas sp. Z1A6 | reverse complement strand
TTAATAAAATAGTAATTGAAGAAAGCGGTAACTTATTTGTTTTCAGAAATACAAATGATGTAGTTATAGCAGGGAAAGAAGCCGCAGTTGACTCAAAAGTGAACTCCAAAGCGCTTGATGGACTTAATCTAGAGGCAATTAAAAAAGGTCAGTCATTAAAATATAATAGTGAAAATAACACCCCTATGTTTGCTTACAGCAAAACAGTACCTGGGTGGGATTGGACCTTACTTGGTCGTGTAAAAGAAAGCGAACTCACTGAAGAGAGCATAAAGCTAATGGTAGTTAACAGCATAACGTCTGTTGGGGGTATTCTTGCTATCTCAATTTTACTATTTTGGGTGCTAGTAAAAACACTTAACCCATTAAGACAATTAACACGTAGCGTTGATGCATTAGGTAAAGGTGATTTGTCACAACATTTTGTAAATACCAATACAAATAGTGAAAATGAAATAGACCTAATTACCGCGAGTGTAAGTAGCATGTCGGTTGAGCTAAAAAAACTAATACTCGCTTTACAAGATTCAGTAATTGAACTGGAAAACCAAGCAGGCACTTCTAAAGAGCACGCCCTCACTAATGGTAAAGAAGCGCATGCAATGATGGGGCAAACAGACCAAATAGCCACCGCCATCGAAGAAATGTCAGTATCAATTAAAGATGTAGCCAATAACGCAAATGAAGGCGCTCAACGAACCCAACAAGTAGATGCAGAAGCTCAATTAGGTCGTACACAATTAACCCAAGTTGTTAATGACTTAATGCAGCTAAGCCAGCAGCTAAATGATAGCCATAACTCTGTTGAAAAAGTAAACACAGCAAGTAACGAAATAAGTAAAGTAACTGAAGTCATTAATGGTATTGCTGAGCAAACTAACTTACTAGCACTTAATGCCGCTATAGAAGCAGCAAGAGCAGGCGAACAAGGTAGAGGTTTTGCAGTTGTTGCCGATGAAGTGAGAACCTTAGCGCAGCGTACACAAAAATCAATTTTAGAAATTAGCCAAACAATTGAGCAACTACAAATACAAGTTACCGCCGCAACTAAACAAATGGAACAAAGCCGCCAGTTGGGTATTAAATCAGCTGAAGAAGGTGAAAAAACCGGAGAGCAACTTAACTTTATCACTCAAAGTATTGGCGATCTAACGCGCTCATCAAACAATATAGCTGAGGCAACAGATCAACAAAGCACCGTTGCTGCAGAAATCACTCAAAATTTACATTCTATAAGCCAGCTCGCTAAAGAAGGTGAGTCTCGCACGCAAAGCACTGTAAATTCGGCAAGTGAATTAATGACATTGGCTGAAAAAATCAAACAGCAAATAAGCTACTTTAGAGCACATTAATACAATGGTTAAAGCCACTTAATAAAAAAGGATGCACTTCGCATCCTTTTTTATTATTTATCAAAATTTGG
>NZ_WTKW01000583.1:0-1426 GCF_011378745.1 Pseudoalteromonas sp. Z1A6 | reverse complement strand
TTAATTAAGTGATCTATTTTGAGGGAAGAAAATCGTGTCGATAACAAAGCAAAAATTTCGTTATTTAGTTGTTCAAAATCAGAAATTTTTAACGTAGTTAGTGTCAGATTTAACCCCTCAAATTGATCAAGTATTATTGCGAATTGGTATTACTCACCATCAACAATAATGCGTAGCATACGACGAAGTGGCTCTGCCGCTCCCCATAAAAGCTGATCGCCTACTGTAAATGCGCTAATGTATTTTGGACCCATCGCTAATTTACGAATACGCCCAACAGGAATGCTTAAAGTGCCTGTTACTTTAACGGGTGTTAAATCTGTTGAGCTGATTTCGCGCTCGTTTGGAATAACCTTAACCCACTCGTTGTGAGACGCTAAAATTTCTTCAATTTTTTCTACGCTTATATCTTCACGTAATTTAATGGTCATTGCTTGAGAGTGACAACGCATAGCGCCAATACGCACACATAAACCGTCAATAGGTACTGGTTGCTTTGAAGAACCTAAAATTTTATTGGCTTCTACTTGCGCTTTCCATTCTTCTTTAGATTGACCACTTGGCATAGGCACGTCAATCCACGGGATCAAGCTACCGGCAAGTGGCACACCAAATTGATCTTGTGGTAAATCACTCGACGCCATCGTTTCGCTTACTATTTTATCAATTTCTAAAATAGCAGAGCTTGGGTTATCTAGTTTATCTGCAACACTTGCATGAATAGCGCCCATTTGTGCAATAAGCTCTTTCATATTTCGTGCACCAGCGCCCGACGCCGCTTGGTAAGTCATTGGACTTACCCATTCAATTAGGTCTTGCTCAAATAAACCACCTAATGCAAGTAGCATCAGCGATACAGTACAGTTACCGCCAACAAACGTTTTAACGCCTTGCGCTAAGCCTTGTTCAATAACATCTTTGTTTACGGGATCAAGCACTATAATGCTGTCCTCACTCATACGCAGTGCTGAAGCTGCGTCAATCCAGTAACCATCCCAACCTGACTCTCGAAGTTTTGGATATACCGCATTGGTGTAATCGCCGCCTTGACACGTAACAATAATATCCATTTTAGCAAGTTCGCTAATGTCACTTGCATCAAGTAATGGTTTTGCGTCGCCTGCTATATCTGGACCTAGTTGACCCGCTTGTGAGGTGGTAAAAAAAGTGGTGTCGATATGAGCAAAATCACTTTGTTTCTGCATACGTTCTAATAGCACAGAGCCAACCATGCCACGCCAACCGACTAATCCTACTTTTTTCATTGTTTGTTCCACTGTTTGATTCATAAAAGATGCCTTAATACATTAAAAATTAAAATTCATTGCGTGAGATTTAATTTTCATTAACGCTAAACTAACACTCGTAGACGGCTAAAACTAGCGAATAAAACAGAACTTAAATATTTTTCATACTGAGCATAAAC
>NZ_WTKW01000582.1:0-1431 GCF_011378745.1 Pseudoalteromonas sp. Z1A6 | reverse complement strand
TTTGCTTTGTGGAGTTTCTAAATGACTAAAGCAACAAACCTACCAACCTCGCAGAAATTAATAAAACATCTTTTATTATGGACGGTATTTGGTTACTGCTATCAAAGTGCTATTAGCTTATTAGTAAAAATGGCTATAGACGCTCAACCAGAGTATCCATTAATTACCGGTTTAATTTATGGTGTTGGTTTTAATGTTTTAGCTGCCCATCTTATTACCAAATACGATAAGCATTGGCCAGTTATTGGCTCTGTTTTTATTGGTTGTATAGGGCTGCTTGTAGTGCCATTTTTACTGTTTGGCGAATCAGGATTACTAACAATGCCTCTACTTGTTGGAATTTTATTCAGTTTGCCGCTTTGTAGTTATATTGTTGGCCTAATTAAGCTAAAACTCAGCAAAAACTAGCCCCAAACGCGGTTTATTTTGTGATAGCATAGTCGCGTCTTTTAACTAACAAAACGTGAAAAACACATTATGTCAGATAATTTTACTACAGATGCTGAAAAAGCAAGTTACGGTATTGGCTTACAAATGGGTGAGCAACTTAAGTCTAATCCTTTTGAAGGCTTAAACCTAAATTCAGTATTTGAAGGCATGAAAGATGCGTACGCTGGTAGCGCATTTCAAGTTGAGATCCCTGAGATCCAAGCTGCATTTGAAAAAATAAACGAAGAGATTCAAGCTCGTCGTGAAGAAGAGTCACAAGTACTTTCTGCAGAAGGTATTTCATTCTTAGAAGAAAACGCAAAACGTCCTGAAATCACAGTAACTGAGTCTGGTCTTCAATACGAAGTACTAGCAACTGGCGAAGGCGAAAAGCCAACAGCTGAGTCTACAGTACGTGTTGATTACCACGGTACACTTATTAACGGTACTGTGTTTGATAGCTCATACGAGCGCGGTCAACCAGCTGAATTTCCAGTTGGTGGCGTGATCAAAGGCTGGACTGAAGCATTACAAATGATGCCTGTAGGTACTAAATGGCGTATCTACGTTCCTCATGAGCTTGCTTATGGTGAACGTGGCGCAGGTGCTGCAATCGCACCTTTCTCAACGCTTGTATTTGATGTTGAGCTACACGAAATCATTTCTTAAATTAAATACATTTTAATTTAAAAGTGTAAAAAGCCGTATTCAATTTGAATACGGCTTTTTTGTGTTTGTAATTTAAGAGTTTTATACCAATTAGCTTAATTAAGTGATCTATTTTTCGCTAAGAAAATTGTGTCGATAACAAGGCAAAAATTTCGTTGTTTAGTTGTTACCACTAATTGCTTTTGCATTGCTCTACCTCCTGCATCCATGCAGTCGTATATCAGAAATTCTTAACGCAGTTAGCGTCAGGTTTAATCCTTCAAATCGATTAAGTATTACTGCGTGTTGATATTATATATTCTAAAAATAAAAAACCGCCTTAATAAAATGCGG
>NZ_WTKW01000581.1:0-1433 GCF_011378745.1 Pseudoalteromonas sp. Z1A6 | reverse complement strand
TAACACCATTCAGTTAAGCATGTTTTGACTTAATGGTGTACCGAGTTTTTGAAATTCGAACGGTCCTACTTTTGGGCCGTTTTCTTTTTTCTGGAAGAATATAACGTTTCACTCGTTCTCGCATTGCCCTTAATTTCTTTGGAATTGAACCTGGCGAAGCGATAGCACACCAGAGTATTTCATCCTGTATATCCCGCAAAGCCATGACGAAACTAATTCTCAGCGGGGAGACTTTAGCCTCTTTGGCTATTCGACTTATCTCTACTCGAATTAAATTGTAGGCTAGCAATATACCCCATAGCTCTTGATTGACTCCATCCACAGTCTGACTACGCAAAAGAATACTATCCTCAAGCATCCTGTGTTTTATTTCTCCATAGCTATTTTCAATTTCCCAGCGTTCGAAATAGACATCAAGAATGGCCTGCGCACCAAAAGCCTGTTCATCATCCAAAGAGCACAGCAGACCTTTTATTTTTCCAGGCCCCATTGGCTCAGGATAAAGAACCAGTCTGGCCTGCCAGCACTCAGGAAGCGAAGGGTCTTGTTTTCTGGCATGCGCAGATACACTCATCTCTACTTTGAAGTCATGCTCAGAGTAAGATTCAATGACGGTGTATTGCGTGTTGCTTTTAATCGGGACCATCCAGTGCGACTGTGGGTGTTGCTTACGCCAATTAATCAGTAGCTCAGCGCTGAGATAACATCGGTCAAAAATAGTTAGACTGTTATCACTTACATGACTAAATAACTGCTTTGCGTAGTTCACCTCACCTTGATAACTGGGCCCGAAGGCAACGTGGTGTATCAACCGGCTACGCAAGGAGCTTAAGGCGCATAGGCGTACAATAGGATATTCTGTATGACGGTTTTTACTGTGCTTAATATAGTGAAAGTGCTCAGCTAGAGCCGGTGTATCAGGTGCACGAAATTGCGTTCCATCGACAGAAAATAACCGGAGTCCATACCACGTATCATCAGCATCTTCCTCTTGTGTCCAATGGGCTGCACATAGGTGAAATAAGGCTTGGAGGGGGTCGCTACTGAGGCGCTGTCTCGCTTGAGGAATAGCACTTGGAGCAACCGTATCGCCCAGGGTATCAGTGAGTGTTAAATCTAACTTCTCAACAACGTCACTAATAGAGCGGTCGCGAAAAAGACCCATTGCAATGATAAGCCAGACGACAAGCTCAGCAGGTAACTTACGTTTGCGAATACTTGCTTTATCGGTCTGCTCGAGCACATTAGAAATCCACTCAAGAGGGATATGTTTCTGAAATGTAGATAAAGAGTCAGGAGTGGCGAATATATCCGTATCAAGTAACCAATGACTAAGCATAAAAATACCCTCATAATCAAAAGATGATAAGGGTATTGTGAAGCAACCAAAAGATCGGTCAACCGATCAAAAATACCTTAACTGATCGGTGTTA
>NZ_WTKW01000580.1:0-1441 GCF_011378745.1 Pseudoalteromonas sp. Z1A6 | reverse complement strand
TGTCCCAGTAATAATAAATATATGAGAAATAGCACTTAATATTTTTCTAGGTTTTGAAGCTTCTGGTTTAATTATTAAATTTGATTTAACCATTGCTTCAACCATACGGTTATCAGAAATCTGAGGCATTGATGCTAATTTCCTAGCTGTTTTTTGCGCAGCTTGAGCAATATCTGCATAAATAAAAGATGAGAGCCTATATTCAACAATGGCAGAAACTAAAACGATAATTGCACCAGATCGAGCAAACCATATAGTATTTTCTGTAGACTGCACATCAAACCAAATTGAGGCAACGCTACAAAGAATGCCAATTAATAACAATACCCACTCAAATTTATATTTCGAAAATTCCACCACACTTCCTAGTAAACCTAACAGCTTATCGAACCCCACTTTAGCGTGTTATAACACCCCAAAAAGGCATATTTTACGCTGTTCGATAATTACACCAAACAACTCGTTTATAAACAGACAATTACAATTACTATTCAGTAGCCTTTGTAATTTAACCCCAAAACGACTTTTAATAATGTTATGGGACAAAACTTACATGGCTGTATTTATACACAGCAATTAATTCTATTTTTATTTAACGAAACCTTTAACTAAACGATTTATAAAATTATCACTCATTTTCAAACCTTGTATCGTTCTCACAAGGTTTTCCATCTCCGTCACCATCCATTTTTGTATTCGGGCAGTTATTAATAAAAAACACAGCCTCTTCGCGTGAGCGCATTTCAGTACAATATTGCCTACCATCACACGTAAAGTTTTGCGTGCTTTTAGGAATAACGACTTTCGGGTATTTTTCATCAAAGGTGGCTAAATCATCATTAGTGGCTAAATCGTCATTGGTGATAATGGGTATTTGGCTGCTTGAGTGGGCGTTGTATTTATTAAATGCATATAAACAAAGCACAGCAATAAGACCAATTGAGGCGACTTTACCTAAAAAACTACTGGCAAAATTAGATTTGGCAATACGGTACGGCTGTTGATTGCTTTTTTGGTTAGGTGATTTAGCTGATTTAGATGATTTAAGCTCTGCAACGCCTTCTATGCGGCAGTTAATTGCTTTGGTTTTACCGTCGGGCTGTGTTGCTACTTCAAAATAAATAGTGTCGCCAATTTTTGGCTTGCGGCTCATGTGTTTGAGCGCTGATATGTGTACAAATGTGTCGTGCTCTAGAGTGTCTGATTTAATAAAACCAAAACCTTTGTCGGTTTTCCACGACTTTAACAATCCTTTGTTCATGTATCCACCTGCTCTGCTTAAGCTGCGTTTCACGCAAATTCCATTTAGTTAACAGTTGTTATTATACGTCCCTAAATTAAAACCATGCAACTACTTATTCATGTTAGGTTAATTTAGGCACTCAGAAAAGCTGCTTAATACTTAAACTCGTATGTTAAATGTCTAACTATTTTGCTATAG
>NZ_WTKW01000058.1:0-16211 GCF_011378745.1 Pseudoalteromonas sp. Z1A6 | reverse complement strand
ATAAGTAATCCGTTTGGTTTACTTACTTGTCGTTTAATTCCTTAAAAACAATTCCTTTTACTGTTTTTTTAATTTTTTAAAATAAATATTAGTACTGCATTTAGTTTGCCCATACAATGCGCAAAAATAGCCTGCGCATGCTTAATAAGTTCACGTTTTTTCTGCAATTTTTTATTGTTCAAGTAAACTGTGAATAATGTACGCTTTTAAATTTAAGGTTTTAAGATGATTGAGTATCCGGTAGACCAACTTCCACAGCTCATAAATGATTTATTGCAATGCGATACAACAGAACGCAAAAATAAATTATTAGCAGATGCGCAGTTAACGCTTTCAACAGAGCACCTGTCATTACTTTTTGAGGCGATACCAAAAGAACAACGACTTGAAATTTGGCAGTTGCTTGACGAAGACACGCAACACGAAATTTTTGTTAATTTAAGTGAAGATAGTTGCTTGTGGTTGCTGCAAACACTAGAAGACACTGAGGCTTTTAAACTTCTTGATGAAGTTAATGTAGAAGAGCTACTGGAACTTGAAGAAGTTATACCAGAGCGATTTGTTGAGTATGCAAAAAAGCAACTCGATGAAGCGCAAACCAAACAATATGAATTAGCGCAGCAATACCCGCCAGAACAACTTGGTCACTGGTTAGGTTTTGACTTTTTAAAAGTATCGGAGAAGCTAACAGCCGGTGGTGCTAAAAAATTGCTACATAAAGGTTTACCGCAATACAGTGAAGTTATTTATTTAGTAAGCCGCAAGGGTAGTTTAATAGGTGAGGTTGCGGTAAATGATTTAATAAAAGCCAGCGACACTGATAACTTAATGACATTGGCAAATCATGACTTTTCATCGCTCCATGCTGATGATGATTTATATGAAGCGGCAGAGGTGGTGATTCACAGTGAAAAAATGGCACTGCCAGTGGTTAATGCTGATAACAAATTACTTGGGCGATTAACCATTGCCTCTGCTTATGAATTACGACAAGAAATTGCTGATGAAGCAGCCGCTAAAGCCGGTGGTTTACGTGAAGACGAAGACCTGTTCGCAAGTGTGCGAAAAAGTGCTAAAAACCGTGGTATATGGTTAGGTATTAACTTAGCTACTGCCTTTTTAGCGTCCTGGTTCATCGGTTTATTTGGCGCAACTATAGAACAGGTTGTAGCACTCGCTGTATTAATGCCAGTGGTTGCTTCTATGGGCGGGATCGCAGGTAGTCAAACATTAACCGTTATTGTGCGTGGTTTAGCGCTCGGACAGGTTACAGATTCAAACCGCAATGCGTTACTTAAAAAAGAGCTACGTGTTGGCGCTGTAAATGGCTTGGTATGGGCGTTTGTAATAGGCCTGCTTACCTTCTTATGGTTTAACGATTTAATGCTCAGTATTACGATTACGGTAGCCATATTATTGAATTTAGTGGCCGCGTCACTAGCTGGTGTTGTTATTCCGTCTATTTTAGACAAAATGAAAATTGATCCTGCGTTATCTGGCTCGGTAATTTTAACTACCGTTACCGATATTGTTGGGTTTGTTACCTTTTTAGGTTTAGGCAGTTTATTGCTTTTATAAGCCTTATACCAATTCGCTTAATTAAGTGAATTGGTATTACTAACAGGAAAATACAATGACCTTTGAAGTCATGATTTGGTGTGCAATTGCTTTGTGTATTTCACAATCGGCAATATTTTCGGGCTTAAACTTAGCGTTTTTTTCACTAAGTAGGCTTCAGCTCGAAATGGAAAGTGCAAAAGGGAACGAGGCGGCCATAAAAGTGATGGCCCTTCGAAACGACTCTAACTTTTTATTATCGACTATTTTGTGGGGCAACGTAGGTATTAACGTACTACTTACACTACTTTCTGATTCGGTATTAATGGGCGCAAGTTCGTTTTTATTCTCAACTATCGCAATTACTATTATTGGTGAAATAACACCGCAGGCTTATTTTTCGCGTAATGCGCTAAAAATGGCGAGCCTACTTTCGCCGCTAATTAAGTTTTATCAGATTCTGTTTTATGTAGTTGCTAAGCCAACGGCTTTAATTCTCGATGCATGGTTAGGTAAAGAGGGGATTACGTACTTTGCTGAAAGTGAGCTCAGAGGTATTATTCGCAAACACATAGAAGCAGAAGAGGCTGATGTTCAGCACGTTGAGGGAATAGGCGCGCTTAACTTTTTTAGCTTAGATGAAATAAGCGTAACCAAAGAGGGTGAGGTAATTGATCCAGACTCTATTATTGCTTTGCCTACTAAGCTTGATTTGCCTATTTTCCCAGACCTTACATTAACGACTGATAATGAGTTTTTACGAAAACTACATAAGTCAGGTTATAACTGGGTGATCATTACCAATGAAGACGGTTGGCCTTTATTAGTGGTAGATGCTGACGGCTTTTTACGTTCAGCCTTGTTTGAACCAGAGACGTTCGACCCTTATCATTATTGTCACAGACCTATTATTGTTGCTGATGAGGCGATGCGCCTGAGTGAAGTTATTTTAAAAATACGGGCTAGTCATTCTTTAGATAAATCGTTTGATGGGGCCATTGATCACGATGTGGTGTTAGTGTGGAGTGATGTGAAGCGCATTATTACCGGCGCTGATATATTTGGTCGGTTACTCAAAGGTATGAGTGCACCAAAACTCGAACTGCATGAAAATACAGAAAATAAAAAGCCGCTATAAAGCGGCTTTTTTGTATTCAATAGAAAGGAGGGTTATGCCCAACCTTCATAGCGTTTACGACGTGACAACACTATCGTTAATATAATACCTAAAAACAGGCCTAAAAACGCAATAGCACCACCGTAAGTAAGTAGCTGACGTTTCTCTTTTGAGCTAGCAGCTTCTTTTTGGGTGCGCTCTTGCTCTAGCGTTGTTTTAAGCTTAGTAATTTGGGCCGATAACTGCAGGTTTTGATCAGTTAAAGTTTGGTTTTGCTCTTGTAGCTGCGGAAGTTCTATTTGAGCTTGGCGCAGGTTTTCTTGCATAGTACTCATTTCGCTACTTAGTGTTTTGTACTGTTGGTGTAAGCCTGCCGTTTTGGTAACAAACTTAGTTTCTATCCAACCTTCGCGGTCTTTATCATCTTTAATTTTTATAAAGCCGTTTTCTTCAGCAGATAACAAGGTTAACTTTGTTCCAGCATCTACAGAGCCGAGTAGTCGATAATTCTTACTCGCACCAGAGCGCATAAAAGTATATAAATTATCGATAATATAAGCGGTGTTTGCATTAGTTGAATTTGCAGGTTTTGCTTCTTCTGCATAACTCATAAATGTGGTGGCTGTTAAAAGTAGCCCTAATAAACAATGTTTTAGCATTTATCTACCTTGTTGATCTAACTGCGTCCGTTATGAACGTGATTTTCATTTCACATAAGTAGTTAGATAGTATGGATTAAATAGCTCAATAGCAAGACTGATATTGTAACCCAGTAGCAGTTACCTAGCCCACTAGGTTACAAACCTCGCCCCGCGATTAAATTGCCTCTAGATAGAACGAATTTTAATCCACAAAGGTCAACAGGCACTAAAATAAGGCTAAAAAATTTGCATTGTTAGTGTGCTTTGTTTATTTTGAGCACTTATTTATTTTAAAGGTAATCCGCAAACCGAATGGATACTGAGATAGAACTGAAATTTTTGGTATCAGATGCCGTTATTCCACTGATCCCCTCGTTAATTACTCAATTTGCAAAAACGGTGAAGAATAAACCGTCACGCAGCTTACAAAATGCATACTACGACACGCCAAGCCGAGAGCTTAGAGCGCTTGACATAGGCTTTAGAACTCGCTGTTCTGACAGCGAATGCGAGCAAACTATAAAGCTTGCAGGTGAAGTTGTAGGTGGTTTACACCAACGTCCAGAGTACAATTTACCAATTGAATCAAGTCGCCCTAATTTAATGGCGTTTGATGCTGATATTTGGCCTCATGGCATGCAAATAAGCGCAATCTCAAAAAACTTGTATCCAATATTTAGTACTAACTTTATTCGTCGTACTTGGTTAATTGAAACCGAAAGTGGCGCTAAAATTGAAGTTGTACTCGATAAAGGTGAAATTGCGGCTTCGGGTAAAATTGAAATTATTAGCGAGCTTGAAATTGAGCTTGTTGAGGGCAGTCGTAATGAGTTGTTTGCGTTTGCAGATGTACTGGTTAGCCAGAACTGTATCCGTTTAGGATTATACTCTAAGGCCGCGCGTGGTTATCGCCTTGCAGATGAAAAACCTTTAATACCAAGCAAATCTATTGGTTTTGTTCAATTACCAAAGTCGACTACCCAAGAGCGTGCTTTAGTTGAAGCCATGAACTTTGGCATTCGCTTTGTGCAAAAGCATGAGCAATGCTATTTCGATAAGCCAAGTTTAAAAACGCTTAAACGCGTAACTGACGGCATTAGCCTAATACGCCATACTTTTTGGCTGTACGACGATATAGTATCCAAAGAAAGTACAGAACATTTACGTACAGAGCTTAAATGGTTATTAAGCGAATTAGCGTGGGTAGAAAACGCGATTCAATTAAAAACGTACACGTCTAAACGCCATGCTTTTTATAAAAAAATTAATGCTGCTCCAGCACTTACTCAAGTCATTGGTGATTTAAAAGAGTTACAGCCAAGCATTGACGATATAAATGCACTGTTTCATAGCGCGCGTTATAATCGTTTATTACTGTCGTTAACTACGTGGTTAATTGATAAACAGTGGCGTAAAGATTGGGGGCAAATAGAGCTTCAAGCGGCTGAGCAAAACGTGTCGTCCATTGCGAGTAGGCTTTTTAATAAAGACTGGAAAAATCTGCACGAATTACTCCCTAAAGAACAAACACTCGATGTCGCTTCGTATTTAAACCTGCGCACTCAACTTGAAAATAGTTTACTGAGCGGTAACTGCTTAGGATCGTTATTTGATAAAGAGGAACGCCTAGAGTTTAGATTGCCTTGGCTTGATATTTCTCATGGTATTTATGAGTTAAGTACGCTTGAGTATTTAAAGCAGTTATGTGCTGGGCAAGAAGACGAACAGCTTGCTAAAATCCAGTCATGGCTTGAACAAAAGTCTGAATATTTGGTGAGTGCGATGGAGCAAAGTCGCCTTGCTTCATTTGACATAGAACCTTACTGGCAAAAATAAATGATGCACTTTTGTAATGAAATTCAGTTACAAAAGTGCTTATCCGTTATTTTTTAACTCGTTATTTTTAACACTTACGCTGAGCCAACATGGCATTTGTATAAAAACAAAAATGGCGTAAGTGTGTATTATCAAAGCCACAGTGATAATATTTTTGAAGTAAAAGCGCAGATGAGCGAAATACCAACCAGCTTTGCCTCATGGATCAATCCCTACTTGGCTAATCAATAAAGCCGGCCTAAAAAGTACTTACGACATCTTTATTAATTTACATCATATGCTCACACATAAAAATATACTCCAAAACTACCTGTAATCAATAAAGCCGGCCTAAAAAGTACTTACGACATCTTTATTAATTTACATCATATGCTCACACATAAAAATACACTCCAAAACTACCTGTAATCAAAGTAGGTCAGTGCTAAATATCGAATATATAATAATTTTATGGTGTGTTGAGTAGTCTTTAACTACGCTTAAGCAATAATGACACGCTATTATTTGGAGAATTGATGAAGTATTTAGTGGCTATATTATGTTTGATGCACAGCTCACTCTTATTGGCTCAAGAATATACTTTTGGTGTAGTGCCGCAATATGAGCCGCAAAAGCTAAATGCTATTTGGCAACCTTTGTTAAAGCAAGTAAGTAAGCAAACAGGGGTATCAATAAAGCTAATTACAGTTGAGTCTATTCCGGTATTTGAAAAAGCCTTTGCTAATGGCGAATACGACTTTGCATACATGAATCCATGGCACAGTGTTGTAGCATATGAAAAGCAGGGATATTTGCCACTAATAAAAGATGCAGGGCGAAAGCTGCAAGGTATTTTGCTCGTAAACAAAGACAGTAATATTGATAATTTAAGCCAACTAGAGGGCGCCGAAATAGCATTCCCTGCACCTAATGCATTAGGTGCGTCATTATTAATGAGAGCCGACTTAGCATTGTTATATGGGCTAACAATAAAGCCTGTATATGTTCAAACCCACCCTTCGGTATATTTAAATGTAGCACTGCATTCAACAATGGCGGGCGGTGGTGTAATGGGCACATTTAAACAACAACCAGAAAGCTTGCAAAATAAGCTTAAAATTCTTTATAAAACGCGTGAAATTAGTCGCCATCCAATTGTAGTCCACCCAAGGGTTGACCCTGCAATACAGTTAAAAGTGCAACAAGCTATTTTAGATATTGGGCAAAGCCCAGAGCATAAACATTTACTTGCAGGTATCCCAATTATTAAACCTAGTATTGCAACTTTAGCAGAGTATCAGCAGTTAACTCAGTGGGGCTTGCGCTCATTTTATGTTGAAAATTAGAGGGTTTCGTAGTCTAAGGGCGCAAAGCTTTATTGTTGTATTGCTTTGTGGCTTGCTTATGGCCTGTCTTTTTATGTTTTACGCCTTACCTGAGCAAGCGCGTTGGGTAAACGATGGGCTTTCAAAGGCTGCTCAGCGTTCTTTAGCGCAGTTATCGACTTCTATAACGACTCCGTTGTTAACTAGGCAGTATGCAGAGCTGTATGAAGAAATAGACAGCCAACTCCAAACTCGCCCTAATTGGAAAAGTATTAAAATTGTTGATGTGGATTCAAATAACCAATTATACCCGCTTGAAAACTGGGTTGGAGCAAATGAAAACGGCGACATGTTGTTATCTCAGCAGGTGGTGTTTTTAGATAAACCGCTGGCTAATATTAGCTTGGTTGTTAATTTTACGAATGAAATAAACGAATCTTCAAAACTTCATTACACCTTAATATATATACAATTTATTATTTTAGTTATCGTTTTTATAGGTTTAGCTTGGCTGGTGGATTACAGGGTTACGTCGCCTTTAAGGACTTTAAAGCAGGGGTTTTCACGTTTAGCCAAAGGTGACTTTGATTGCCATATAGATAAACAACAACAAAATGAAGTAGGCAGTGTAATAAGTGCATTTAATAACATGGTTGATGAGGTTGCTAATAACCATCAAAAATTAAATGTATTACGAATTCAAGCCGAGTCTGCAAGTAAAGCAAAGTCAGATTTTATGGCCAGTATGAGCCACGAATTGAGAACCCCATTAAATGCAATTTTAGGCTTAGCCCAGCTGTATGGATATGATGAGAGTGCTAATAAAGTACAAAAAGAAAACGCGAAAAGCATTTATCAAGCTGGAGAACATTTACTATTACTTATAGACGATGTACTTGATTTAACGGCTATTGAGTCGGGTAATATGCAGTTTAGTTTTTCTTATGTGCCTATTAAAAGCATATTAGAGGAGTCAGTAGAGCTCGTCACTGAGCTTATTAAAGGGCAATCAATAACACTGTATACCCAAGGTTTCGATTCCTTAGAAGGGTTGAGTATTTACATTGATCAGCGCCGCTTTAAACAAGTGATGCTTAACTTGCTTTCAAATGCGATTAAATACAACAAACCAAATGGCAGCATTAATATAAATTGCCGGGTGTTAAGTAATAAACAATGCGAAATAGATGTAATAGATACCGGATGTGGATTTGCTCCTGATGACATTTCTCGCTTATTTAAACCTTTTGACCGCTTAGGAGCTGAAACCAGTAAAGTAAATGGAACCGGTATTGGTTTAGTGATAACTAAGCAGCTGGTAGAGCGTATGCAGGGTTCTTTAAGCGCGCAAAGTGAGCAGCACAAAGGTTCTTGTTTTACACTAAACTTTAACAGCTTTGATCAAACTGATTTGCCAGCACAAGTGCAATCTCCTCAAATAACACTTCAAAGTTTAGATACAGTAACTCTTCCTACGCTTGAGGTTTTAGTAGCAGAGGATCAGGTTACAAATCAGCAAGTATTAAGGCAGCAATTAACCATGCTTGGAGTGTGTTCTACTTTTGTAAGTAATGGGGAACAAGCCTGGGAAACTCTGCAAAATAAACACTTCGATATTTTACTAACCGACATTCAAATGCCTTTACTCGATGGGTTAGGGTTAGCCAAAAAAATACGCGAAAACACTCATTTTGATAAACTTATTATAATTGCAATTACGGCCAACATTACCAAAAACAATATAGATAATTGTTATGATTGTGGAATGAACGGCTTTTTAACCAAGCCCATTGAGCTTGTTAAATTAAAGTCGTTATTGATGGAGCACTCTCAAACAGTGGTCAACACGCGATCAGAAAAATCTGATGGTGAAAATATAGCTTCAGATAGTTTTGATCAACTAGATATCACGTTATTAAAAGCAATGCTTGGTGATGATCCTACTGTGCACTGCATGGTGTTTAATGCGTTTTTACAAACGGCAGGGGAGCAAATTAAATTAGCTAATGCGTATGCTAAGAGTAAAAATTATGTTGATTTGGCTTTTCAGGCCCATGCCTTAAAGTCGTCGTCAAAATCGGTAGGGGCTATTAAACTGGCTGATATATGCCAGCAGATCGAAACGTATGCAGAAAATGAATCTATTGATAACAATGAAATGCAAAGTCTCGAGACCTGCTTCAACGATGTAGTAACGCAACTTAAAAGCTATTGTTTACGATATGAAAAACGCACATAAAAAATGGCTCATAAAGAGCCATTTTATGTTTAAAATATTTTAGTATTTAGCCGCTTCCCCTTTCTTAGGTAAAGCGTCCTGTATAAAGTCACGTAAATCGTTATTAGAGCTTTCTAAGTCAGCGTGGCGAAGGTACATCATATGCCCACTTCTGTAGCCTTTAAAGCTCAAACGGTCTTTCATTTTACCGCTTGGGTCTAATTGCCATAACGTATATTTAGCGTCAAAGTAATTGGTTGCACCATCAAAGTATCCTGATTGAATCATCACGTTTAAGTAAGGGTTTTGCGCCATTGCTAAACGTAGATTTTCGCCCGTATTATTACCGGTTCTATCCCATGGGTGAACATTACCAAATAAATTATATTTTACATCTGTTTTATAGTTTAGCTCTTCACGTAAGTAGTGATTAATTGCAGGAGTGAAAGAGTGTAACCAAGAGGTAAGTTCAGCCCAGTAGTCTGGGGATTCACCCGCGCCTCGTTTATCTATTCCTAAATAACGAGAATCTAAGCGACCCACAGTTTGACCACGCTCACGTAGTAGCTCTTTCCAGAAAAATTGAGTTGGAATATCCAAGTTATTTTGTTCAACAAACTTTTCTGATAAGCCAGCGTAGTGTGCCATTTTTGTAATAATTCGACGTTTTTCTTCAGCATTAATAAAGCCACCCTTGGCAAGCGCTGGGATTAATTCGTTTACAGTAAACTCTTCAACTTCAGGTAATAACTCATCTAGATCTTTAGCTTGTAAATCGGCTTTAAGTGCTTTGTGATACCAAGCAGTTGCTGCAAAGTAAGGTAGGCGGTTAGCTGCTTTAATCGGGCCGTCGCGCTTAATACCAATATCAGTAGGTGATACGAGAACAACACCGTTTATGTACATCCATTGACTATTTTGAAGCTCATGAGCTAGGCCCGATACACGTGTTGTACCGTAGCTTTCACCAATTAAAAATTTAGGCGATCGCCAGCGCTCAGCCCTATTTACAAAAGTATTTAACCACTCAGCAAGGTACTTAATATCGGCATTAACACCAAAAAATAGCTCTTTTTGTTTTGCTTTAGAAGGAAGTTCGCCTTTTTCGTTTTCAAGTACGCGAGAGTAGCCTGTATTTACAGGGTTTACGTAAACAATATCGGCAATATCAAGTACAGAATATGGGTTGTCTTTTACGCCATAAGGTTGAATTGGATAGCCTTCGTCATCAATTTTTAATACGCGAGGACCAGTATAAGCAAGGTGCATCCATACAGAAGCCGAGCCTGGCCCGCCATTAAATGAAATAAGTAATGGGCGAGTTGTCCTGTCGTCAACTTTGTCGCGTGTGTAGTAGGTGTATTGCAATGTCGCAACCGCGTCGCCTTTATCATCCCATACAGGTTGTGTGCCTGTGGCAACGGTGTAATTAAAGCGTTGACCGTTGATTTTAGCTTTATGTTGAGTAACAACTTTGCTGTCTACATCAATACGACGTTGGTTATCGGCAAGCGTGCTTGTACTGATTATTAATGCAATAACGGTTATCGGTAAACTGATAATACGACTAAGCTTCATTAGGTGTCCTTATTATTGTTGATACACCATTAAAGACATTAATGAGTTAAATAACAAAAGTATTGAGACTAGTGGCCGATAATACTAGTTAAGTAAGGTATTAATGCGCTTAGAGACGCGTGCTAACCACTTTTATAGTTATTTAGGATTTGGTTTCTTTATTTAGTTAATCACAGAATTCAGGTATATTGCGGGCCTACTTGTATTGATTTTATATACAAGCTATCACCAAAAAAATCTAATGGATTACGCTTTCAAGCACATAAGTGCACTCTACACCGGATGTTTATGACTAATGCTATTGCAGTAATAGCGTTGTATTTGTCGTTTTGTTACAAAATTAATTAAAGGTAAAGAGAAGCTTTATGCAAAGAGTATTAGTGGTTGAAGACAGTAAAGTAGTGCAGCAGGTGCTTCGCCACTTAACTGCACAATACCTTGATGTAGTAATTGATTTTGCTTGGTCTTTAGCAGAATGCGCTACGTTCGTAGAAAAGCACGATTATACGCTTGCGTTAGTTGATTTAACTTTGCCAGATGCTCCGCACGGTGAAGTTGCAAAATATACTTTATCTAAAAAAATTCCTACGGTTGTTTTAACCTCAAAAATAGATGAGTACAAGCGCCAACAAATGCTTGAATTGGGCGTAGTTGATTATGTTATTAAAGATAATCGCGATTCTTACCATTATGCCGTTAAGCTCGTTGCGCAATTACTCAGAAATCAAGGCTGTAAAGCACTAATAGCAGATGACTCATTACTAAGTCGCTCGTTAATGAAGCAAATGCTAGAAAAGCAATTGTTTGATGTAACAGATGCCCACGATGGACAACAAGCACTCGAAATATTAAAAGCTAATCCTGATATAAAGCTACTTATGACCGACTACGCTATGCCCTCTATGGATGGCTTTGAACTTGTCAAAGCGGTACGTAATTTTAGAGGCCGAGACGACTTAGCAATTATTGGCTTATCGGGCGCGGGAAAGCATGGCCTATCAGCACGATTTATTAAATACGGCGCCAATGACTTTTTAACAAAGCCATTTATGAATGAAGAGTTTCATTGTCGAGTACTTCAAACAATGGAGCAACTGTCGTTAATTTCAGATATTAAAGAAAGCGCACATAGGGATCACTTAACAGGGCTTCATAACCGACGCTACTTTTATCAATATGCAGAAAAGCTCCTTAAAAGTAAAAACCAGAAAAATACTTTGGCATTGCTTGATATCGATTTTTTCAAAAACATTAACGATACATTAGGCCATGAAGGCGGCGATCAGGCTTTAAAGCAGGTTGGTTCATTAATACGATCTACGTTTTCAAAGTTTACGGTTGCACGGGTTGGCGGAGAAGAGTTTGCCATAATATTACCTGAAATAGAGCTAGAACGCGGTCGTGAATACTTTGAAGCATTTAGGAAAAAGATGGCTAGTTACGATTTTTCTATTAGCGATAAATCAATTAAAATTACCACTAGTATAGGCTTGGCTGACTTTCAAGACACTAGTCTAACGCAGGCTATGCGTGTTGCTGACAAAGCATTATACGAAGCTAAAAACCAAGGCAGAAACTGCGTGGTATAACCCTTCTTAAACAAAACTAGGTACGTGATAAATATATAGAGATATAGCACGCACCAATGTAGCTGACTTGTTAAATTAACGCACCTAATTGGTGCGTTTTTTTTGATCTTGAGTTTGTGTTTTTTACTAAGTGGCTGTTTTTAATTGATATAAAATAGTGGCACAAAGGTTGGATTGTTTAACCCAATAGGATAACAATAAAGAGTCCGAGGGGGCCGCTATGAAAATGATTAGTGCAATCATAAAACCATTTAAATTAGACGACGTGCGTGAAGCACTCGCTGATTTAGGAATTGAGGGGATGACAGTAGTTGATGTTAAAGGTTTTGGACGTCAACGAGGTCATACTGAGTTATATCGTGGTGCAGAATACCAAGTAGATTTTATTCCTAAGATCAAACTTGAAATTGCAACGCGTACTGAAAATTGTCAACGCGTTGTTGAAGCAATCACTAAAATTGCATCAACAGGTAAAATTGGTGACGGTAAAATTTTCGTGTACGACTTGGATCAAATTGTTCGTATCCGTACTGGCGAACTTGACGAAGAAGCAATTTAAGGGGGTCTCATGGAAAATACAATAATAGAACTAAAGTTTTCACTCGATACCTTCTATTTTTTAATATCAGGTATATTAGTAATGTGGATGGCAGCAGGTTTTGCCATGTTAGAGGCGGGCTTAGTTCGCTCTAAAAACACAGCTGAAATTTTAACTAAAAATGTCGCGCTATATTCAATTGCATGTACGATGTTTTTATTAGTTGGCTACAACATTATGTATGTAGACAATGCCGAAGGTGGTTTTATTCCTTCAATAGGCGCTTTAATTGGTACACAAGCTGCCGATGCTGACCATTCTTTAGAATCTGACTTTTTCTTCCAAGTAGTATTTGTTGCAACCGCTATGTCGATTGTATCGGGTGCTGTTGCTGAGCGTATGAAACTGTGGGCTTTCCTAGGTTTTGCTGTAGTACTAACTGGTTTTATTTACCCTATTGAAGGTTACTGGACATGGGGTGGTGGTTTCTTATCTGAAATGGGCTTTGTTGATTTTGCAGGTTCTGCAATTGTGCATGGCGCAGGTGCAGCAGCTGCACTAGCTGGTGTATTAATCCTAGGTGCTCGTAAAGGTAAATATGGTAAGAATGGTGAAATATACCCAATTCCAGGTTCAAACTTACCACTTGCTACACTAGGTACATTTATTTTATGGATGGGTTGGTTTGGCTTTAACGGTGGTTCTCAATTACTACTTTCGGATAAAGAAAACGCAACTGCAGTAGGCCAAATATTACTTAACACCAATGCAGCAGCTGCAATGGGTGCTATTGCAGCACTGTTTGTATGTAAAGTACTTTGGGGTAAATCAGATTTAACAATGGTCTTAAATGGTGCATTAGCTGGCTTAGTTGTTATAACAGCAGACCCTCTATCTCCATCACCATTAATGGCATGTCTACTTGGTCTACTTGGTGGTGCACTTGTTATATTTAGTATCATAGCACTTGATAAAGTTAAGATTGACGATCCAGTGGGTGCTATCTCTGTTCATGGTACGTGTGGCGCATTAGGTATTATGTTAGTACCGCTAACCAATGGTGACGCAAGCTTTGTTAATCAGTTAACGGGTCTAGTATGTATTCTTGCCTTTGTATTTGTAGCATCATTTATTGTTTGGACTGTGCTTAACAAAACAATGGGTATACGAGTAACCGAAGAAGAAGAACTAAACGGTATGGATCAACACGATTGTGGTATTGAAGCCTACCCAGAGTTTGTTTCTGTTCGAAATAGCTAATAGTTTATTTAAATAATAGTGTGTTTACACAAAGCCCTACTTCGGTAGGGCTTTTTTTGTTTCAGGGGGGGTTAACTTTTCGGATGTTAGGATATATCCAATATGCTAAGCTCACACTCGTGAATAACCCTTGGAATAAATTACACTTAAATGGCCGATAATAAAAAAACACCTACCAGTAAACCTGCAGTTAAACGTGCAAGTAAATCGTCAAGCAAGACAAAGAAAAGCACCTCAAAGGGCAGTAAAAAAACAGTGGAAACCACTGTTAAACGCTCTTTTATGAGAAAAACATGGTCAGTGTTTTGGAAACTAAGCTTGGCTGTTTTTATTGCAATGGCAATGTACTTCATTTATTTAGATTCAAAAACAACGCGTATATTTGAAGGTAATAAATGGCAACTTCCAGCGCAAGTGTATGCTCGTTCTATGGAGTTTTATCCGGGGCAATTTTTATCAAGCCAGGAAGTAGTGTTTGAGCTAGAGCGTTTAAATTATTCATCGGTTAATAGATTAAGCCGCACAGGACAGTTTGTTAAAACAGCAGATAGCATCAAGATTTATCGTCGTGATTTTGAATTTTATGATGGCCTTGAAGAATCACATATTATTGAACTTCGCTTTGCAGGGCAAAAAGTTGCGACCATTAAAGATAAGTTTGGTAGGCGTTTAAATTCAGCTCGTCTAGAGCCTGTGCAAATAGCGCGTATTGGTAATGACTCTAAACAAGATAGAGAATTTGTACCACTAGATAAGTTTCCAGCAATGCTAAAAGATACGCTATTGGTGGTTGAAGACCGTGATTTTTACGAACATCATGGTGTATCAGTGTTTTCTATTTTACGCGCGCTTTATTCTAATATTAAAGCGGGGCGCACCGTTCAAGGTGGCAGTACGCTTACTCAACAGTTAGCTAAAAATATTTACCTAACACGTGAGCGTTCTTTAGTACGAAAAATAAATGAGGCCTTTATTGCCCTTATTTTAGATTATCGTTATTCAAAAGATCAAATATTGGAAGCTTACTTAAATGAAGTATACCTAGGGCAGTCATACAACCAAGGTGTGCACGGTATGGGGCTTGCTGCTGACTTTTACTTTTCAAAGCCGGTAGATGAGCTTGAGTACGATCAAATTGCTTTGCTGGTAGCAATGGTTAAAGGTCCATCTTATTACAACCCACGTCGCTATAAAGAGCGCACAATGGAGCGCCGAGACTTAGTGCTTCGCCTTATGGTTGAAAACAAGCTACTTAGCACAAAAGAGTACCGTGCATCGCTTAATCGCCCAATTGATATTGCGCCAATGAAAGCGAGTTTACAAAAATCATATCCAGGCTATTTAGAGTTAGTAAACAGAGAATTAAATGAATTATTGCCAGATCAGCAAACACTTGATGCAGGTGTAAGAGTATTTACTTATTTTGATTTGCAAAAGCAAACAGCAATGGAAGAGTCTATTGAAAAGAGCTTACCGTACCTGGAAAATCGTCCTAGAACCGAAAAACTAGAAGCAGCCATGATCTCTGTTAATGTAGAAAAGGGCGGTGTATCTGCACTTGTTGCAGGGCGCGATGTTCGTTATTCAGGATTTAACCGTGTTTTAGATACAAAACGTAATATTGGCTCGCTGGTAAAACCTGCTGTGTATTTAACCGCACTGCAATTACCACATTATAATTTAGCTACTTTGCTTGATGACTCGCCAGTACAGGTTACAAATGAGCAGGGAAAAGTGTGGCAACCAGAAAATTTTGATCATCAATACCGTGGTGCAATACCTCTTTATAAAGCATTTAGTAACAGTATTAATATTCCAGCGGTTAATTTAGGCCTCGATGTAGGTGTTGATAAAGTCGCGAATACACTAAAAGGATTAGGCGCTAAAGGGGCGATAAACGAATACCCATCGTTGCTTTTAGGGGCTGTTGAAATGTCGAGTTTTGAAGTTGCTCAGCTTTATACGACAATTGCTGCAGATGGCGAATATAAAAAGCTTACTGCAATTTCGGCATTAACCGACTCGGTTGGTAAAGTACTTTATAAGCATAAAGTAAATGCAGAGCCTCGTTTTGATAAATCTGCAATGTATATGACTAAATACGCGATGAAACGCGTAACGAAAGACGGCACTGCTAAACGCTTAAATTTACACTTCCCATCAATCCAACTTGCAGGCAAAACTGGCACTAGTAACGATTTACGTGATAGTTGGTTTGCAGGCTTTGATCAAAATACAGTGACGGTAGCTTGGCTTGGTCGAGACGACAACAAAAGCACGGGTTTAACGGGCAGCGTAGGTGCATTAGAAGCATATATTCGCTACTTAAAGCCACTTAATCCACAAGCAATAGCCGATACGCGTCCGCCATCAATACGCTGGGCATTTGTAAATGAGCAAACGGGTAAGCAGGCACCACCAGGATGTGGCAAGGTGATTCAGCTACCACTTAGAGCGAGTGAGTTTGAGCCAAGACCACAATGTATTCGTTAATCTAAGACTACTTTAAACAACGAAGCCGCTTATTTAGCTGTCTCTTATACACAAATCCCTGCTAAGAAATTAGCGGGGAT
>NZ_WTKW01000579.1:0-1441 GCF_011378745.1 Pseudoalteromonas sp. Z1A6 | reverse complement strand
TTTTCAAGACCGGTGCATTCGACCACTCTGCCATCTCTCCGCACGGCGCGAATAATATGGCTAAATACATAACTTGTAAAGAGCTAAATAGAAATTAATATAAAATATTAACATATTGGATAAAATAGACCCACTTTGTTCTTTTGTTAAGCTCTTCACTTTAATAAAAGTGTAGTTAATGGACTAAAGTTAAACACATTAATAATATTGTTTAGGTCTACGTGCAATCCAAGAGCAGATTAAACAAGCCAATATACTCAGTGCGGTAAAGGTAACGCCTTGAAAAATTAAATCGAATCGATTTAAATCATCACTTGGTACTACAACAAACATAAAAGCAGGTAGCACACTAAGCGATAAAACGTAGCAACATACTTTAAATGCACGCCCAAAGTCGAAACGTTTGGACTGGTGCATCCACCATGTTAACAACACAAGCATACCCATCGCTGAACCGGCTATAAAGTGTGATGCATTTGTGCTCATTGCAACATACAGTGTTACAAAAGCACCAATGATTCCCCAAATTGACCATGCTAGCCAATTCTCTTTTTCACGTAAAAATAAATTTCCCATAGTTTTCGTCTTCTTTATCGTTATTTTTATTAAGACTTTCCATAATGTATCAAAAAACAACCGATTAAAAAACAAACTGAAGAAGATTTAGTAAATTTAGTGCTTCCAAGCGCTTCTTACAGCCAAGTCATTAACTTTTAAATAATACTCTTTGTAACCTTAATGAATTATGACTATGTAAGTTGCGCAAAGTTCATACTATTTCACAAATTACTAAAATAGTTTTCTGGCTTATGGCGAGGCGACTTTTTACAATCGACTTCGGGTGTACCTATATATAAATACCCTACTATTTCATCTTGCTCATGTAAGTTAAGCGCTTTTTTAACCGCGCTACTTTGTGCAAAGTAGCCTGTGCGCCAAACACCGCCTAACCCTTGGGCAAATGCAGCTTGTTGCATCGCTAATACACTACAGCCTGCGCTTTGTACTTGTTCTATTCGAGGAACTTTTGGGTGTTCTTGATATTTAGCAATTGCTATTACAATCATAGGCGCACGAAGGGGAAGCTCTTTAGCACGGTTAATTACTTTTTCTTCTTGTTGCTCTGCCACTGCACTTTGATGGTAAATTTCACCCAGTTTATTGCGTGCATCACCTTGAGCAACAATGAACTGCCACGGTGCTATACAGCCATGATCAGGAACACGTAATGCTGCTTGCTTAATTATGTCGAGCTGCTCAGGCGTAGGGCCCGGCTCTGTTAGTTTAGAGTCTGATTGGCGGGTAAGTAAAAGCTCGATAGCGTTCATAACGATTCCTCAAAATTCAAAACGCTAGAGTAACATTTAAACCCTTAAAAAATAAATACCGAGAAATTAAAATGCAAAACGGCCGCAAAGGGTTAAGCTATGCGGCCGTTAGT
>NZ_WTKW01000578.1:0-1458 GCF_011378745.1 Pseudoalteromonas sp. Z1A6 | reverse complement strand
ATTTATATTGGCTTATTTTTTTTAGTTAAATGACTGTTGCTAAAAAGCAACAAAAGCATCTCCCCAAATTTAGCTTCTCTCGCTTTATATTGTTTAACCCATTGTTTTTAAATAACAAATAAAAAGTGGCATCGAAGTTGTAATACCAAGAGTGTATTAAGCAAAACGTGATGAAAGCCAAAGGCCTTAATCGCAACAACCCAATGAAGGAATACTATTATGAAAACATTTCAATCAACATTAGTACTAATGGCGCTAGCTTCTTCATCAGCGGCTTTTGCAGCAACAGATTTTGATACGCTAGACGTAGATGGTAATGGCGCAATCAGCCAAGCCGAAGCTTCAGTAGATGCTGAGCTTTTAAGCAAATTTGAAGAACTCGATACAAACCAAGATGGTGAGCTATCTGAAGATGAGTTTTCTAAGGCCTAAAATTAAAGCCTTAAGCAGTTAATGCTCTGTGATGTTATCTAAATTCTGAGTTGCCAAAGACAACCTAAGTAGGCAAGGGAGCCTACTAAAAAGAATAACCAGGAAGTGACTAGAGAACACTATTGAGCAAATTTATTTAGGACACCGCATACTTTTGAAGGATTAAATTATGAAAAAGCTACAATCAATATTTGTGCTCATAGCTATTGTTTCCTCGTCAGTTGTATTTGCAAACACAGACTTTGAAACACTTGATACAGGCGGCAATGCTTTAATTAATCGCTCTGAAAAATCGGCGCAAGTGATAGAGCAATTTGACGAGCTGAATGTTCAAAGTAGTGGTGGTCCGACAGAAAATGATTTTTTTGAATATTAATTTATTCAAACTTTACTCCTAAAGGATCTTTGAAAAGGACTTCTTACCTCTCTCTTATCAGGCACAAAGCCTAAGGAAACGCTTATGAAAACATTACACAAAACTTTAGGGCGTATTGATCTTTGTGGATTGAAATTTGTTCAATCTAGGAACGATTAAATCGCGGCGCGAGGTTTGTAACCTAGTGGGCTAAGTAAAAACCGAGCAACAAAGAGTTAATAGTCCCTAGAAAGAACCCAAAGGGCAGCGCATGTTTGGTATTTATGCTGCGTTATCGCCAATTTATGGGGAATAACCACACTACATAGGCTCTGCCTTGCCTAAAAACCAAACAGACTGCTGCAAATTCACCCACCAAAGATCAACACGCCCTACCACTTGTAGCCCTAGCTTCTTCTTCAGCGGCGTTTGCTGCGGTAGATTTTGATTCTTTTGATACTGATGGCGACGGCGTAATTAGCAAATCAGAAGCACAAGTAAACTCGCAACTAGTACAGTTATTTGATCAATTAGATACAGATGGAAATGGCGAGTTATCTAAAGAAGAGTTTTCAACGGTTCAGTAACAGGCTTTATATTTGAGTTAGTTGTAAAACCTTACCAGTCATACTCACAAAGCAACTAAGTATTTAATACTTAGTTGCTTTTTT
>NZ_WTKW01000577.1:0-1459 GCF_011378745.1 Pseudoalteromonas sp. Z1A6 | reverse complement strand
AAAAATAAAAGAGCCGCTAATTAGCGGCTCTTTTGTATTTTAAATTAACCAGAACTCAAGTTAATTAGCTGCTTGCGCTGTTGGTTGCTGTTTATTTAGTTGTAAGTAACTTAGTAGCCACATACCCAAACCACCTAAAAATAATGCAGCTGCTACGTAACCTGTTTGATTAGGTGCAGCACCCTGTGCTATTGCAATTCCACCGACCCAAGGGCCTATAGCATTGGCAGTATTAAATGCGCACTGTACAAGAGCACCAATCATAGCGTGGCCTTCGGGTGCAACGTCCATTAAAAGCGTTTGAATCAGCGTAGCCAAGCCCACACTGCAACCAATAAAGAAAATCACTGCATAAAGAGCCCAAATATTATGGCTTGCCGTTACATAAGCAAAGGCAAATACAATGGTACATACAAGCGTCAGGCCAGTCGTTTTAATTGCTGATTTATCGGCAGCTTTACCCAGTACATAGTTACCGAGCGTACAACCAATACCAAACATTACCATTGCGATAGAAATAGTATATGGGGCTGTTTTTGTTACCACTAAGATGGTGTCGGCAATGTAAGTATAAATACAAAACACCCCGCCAAAGCCAATAATTACAATACCCAAAATAGACCAAACCAGTTTGTTTTTAAGTACGCCAAACTCGTTTAGTAAGTTAGAAGGCTTAGCGTTATCTATATTTGGAACTACTTTGTAAACAAAAATAAAAGCAATAAATGCAAGCACTGCAGCGCCGGCTAAACAGTACCGCCAACTAAGGTTTTGACCCACAAGTGTTACAACAGGCACACCAACAATAGTGGCCACAGTTAAACCCATAAACACCTTAGACATAAAGCTAGCACGCTTACCTTTTGGGGCAATATCCGATGCTAATAAAATAGCCGCGCCAAAATATGCACCATGAGGTAAACCACTTAAAAATCTAAATATTACAAGTTGCTCAAGCGACGTTGCCATCGCGCTTAATCCGTTTGAGACAAACATTAAGCTTATAAATATGAGCAATGCTTTGCGCTTTCTCATATTAGCAGTGGTAAGCATTAAAATAGGGGCACCCACTACAACACCAATGGCGTAAGCACTAATTGCATAGCCACTTTGTGATGGCGTTGAGCCAAATGTTTCGCTAATTAGTGGCAGCATAGGCATCATCGAAAACTCAGATAATCCTAAAATAAATGTGCCTAGCGCTAATACGAGTAAAATAGCGGTTCTGTTAAGTTGACTAGATGCCGACGTTACATCTGATGTCATAGATGATCCCTTAAGGTTTAATTTTAAAAATGAAACTGCACAATAGATCTTGAATAGGACATATTATGTGTATGCTTAAATTTTGGTGTGAGAGGGTAGTCTGTGAGGGCGCTATTTTAAGTTAAAAAAAGTACAGAGTCATGCATAAATTAGTGGTTTTATTAGGTTTTTAAAATGTTAATTAGAAGAAAAT
>NZ_WTKW01000576.1:0-1465 GCF_011378745.1 Pseudoalteromonas sp. Z1A6 | reverse complement strand
ATGAAAACATTAGTATTCTCTTAATTTATTAAATTATATTTAGTTAGTGTACGCATTAATGGGCTTAATAGTTCTTTGTTTGGTGAAAATGTTTACTTTGCGCTTTAAAAGCGCAAAGTAAACACGGTGTAATTATTAACGTACTGTGTGCTAGTTCTAGTGTTTACGTTTCTGGCTCTAGGCGTTTAATACCTTGCCCATCAATACCTAAATAAATAAAACCATCACTGCCTTGGGCTAAGCTGCGCAGTCTGCCTATTCCGTCGAGTATTTTATATTGCTTAACAACCTTACCCTTTGAGAGTTCCAATGCGCTAATAAATGCAAATTTCATTGATGCTAGTAATAGCTTACCTTTAAGCTTTGGATATTTATCACTCGTTACATACAACATATCGGATGGCGCAATTGAAGGGGTCCAATGTAATACGGGCGATTGCATGCCGTCTTTTTCTTTAAGGTCGGTAAACGTGGTACCGCTGTAGTTAACGCCGTAACTGACCAAAGGCCATCCGTAGTTAGCGCCTTTTTTTATAATATTAAGCTCATCGCCGCCGCGTGGCCCATGTTCGTGAGACCATAAAACATTATTTTGATTATCAAACCACATGCCTTGTGGATTACGGTGCCCATAAGACCATACCGCATGTTTTGCATCTTTTTGTTTAACAAACGGATTACTATTTGGGATACTACCATCTTCGTGTAAGCGATAAATTTTACCGCCGTCCCGCGTGAGATCTTGCGGGTTTATGTCGCGCGCGCCGCGATCGCCAATTGAAAAATAAACATAACCTTCATTATCAAACACAATACGGCTGCCGTAGTGCTGGCCTTTGGTACTATTATGCTCGCCTTTGTATAGCAATTGCTGATCAGACAACTGCGTATGATCGCTATTTAGCTTGGCGCGCATTAAGGCGGTGTTACTTCCGCTTCCTTTGCCTTCACTACTTGAGTAACTAAAGTACAGCCATTGGTTTTGCTTACTATCGGTGTGTAGTGCTAAATCAAGCAATCCACCTTGGCCATTAGCGTCAATGTTGGGCAGCCCTGAAACCTTAGTTAACGTAGTTGTATTTTTAGGTAATAAAAATAACGTTCCACTGCGCTCAGATATTAGTAAATCACCATTAGCTAAAGGCTCAATAGCCCAAGGTATAACCACACCTTCTGCCGCTGTTACTGCGTTAACGTTAAGCGGTAAAGTATCGAGCTGTTTATAGTTTTTTACGTAATCGCTTTTTGCATGCGCGGGTGCGTTAATAGCAAATATAGCAACGGCTAAGCCTGCACTTATTAGTTTAGGGAGTGTGTTATGTGACATTAAATTTATCATTATGGCTTCCAAAATTAATCCAATCTTACATAACCTTAACATGGCATAAATAAATTTGTTAAGCGTTGAGTTGAATGAAAAACACACACTTATATTTTTATACGATGGCCTTTTAACAGAAAATTG
>NZ_WTKW01000575.1:0-1466 GCF_011378745.1 Pseudoalteromonas sp. Z1A6 | reverse complement strand
TAAGAATTTTAGTTAATAACGACTCATAGGTTGGATCTTAAGGAATAAAACTTGAAAACATGCTCTGAATTTGATCTGATAGTAATCGCCAAACCACTATCTATCCCAAAAGCAGAGCATGAATAAACATAATACTGAGTTAAACAAAATAACGAAAGTGCTTAACGATTTTAATATTAACGAAATAGGTAAAACAAGCCGTTTTTGTAGCCGTAAACGAATAATAAAACCTTTCGAATTAGTCATGTCGTTAATAACGGCTCTAGGCGATAAATCGGTAAACACCGTGACAGATTTACATCGCTATTTTGTGAAGTTGACGGAAACTGATGTTCAATATAAACCGTTTCACAATCAACTGAGTAAGCCTGAATTCAGCCTATTGATGAAATCACTGGTCGATGTGGCGTTAAATGAATGGCAGCAACAAATACTCGGTACAGACGCCACTCTTTCTGACTTTAAACGCATAGTAATGCAAGATGGAAGTTCGTTCGCAGTGCACGATAGTTTAAAAGATACCTTTAAAGGTCGCTTTACTAAAATAAGTCCTGCGGCAATAGAGGTTCATGTGAGTTGGGATGTGCTTCAAGGTTATCCCGAAGAAATCTCAGTGAGTCCTGATAGCCAAGCTGAATATGATTTTTTACCTGATGCTAAATCGTTAGTCGACACCTTGTTTTTAGCGGATAGAGGTTATTTTAAGTTATCGTATCTTGAATCAATTGATACAGCAGGAGGCTTTTATGTTGTCAGGGCTAAAACCACGGTTAATCCAACCGTAGTAGCTGCTTTTAATCGTCACGGTAACGCGTTAAAACGGTTTTCACAGAGAAGCAAAAGGACGTTAAAAAGCATATTCGTCGTAGTGTTATTGTCGATATGGATGTGGAAGGTAAAACGAATTATCGATTGATTGCGAGCTGGCCTAAAGGAAAAAGTGAGCCTACTTATTGGGCAACGAACTTAAATCGAGAAAAATTTAGCGCTGAAGCGGTAATAAAGCTCTACAGTCTCAGATGGCAAATAGAGTTACTGTTTAAAGAATGGAAGTCTTATTGCAACCTTCAGAAATTTAACACCAGAAAAGCGAGCATGATGGAAGGCTTGGTGTGGGCAAGTTTATTGACGTTGTTAGTAAAGAGGCGAATAGGCATGAGTGTTCAACAACTTGCCGGTATTGAGCTATCAACATTTATGGTAGCAAAAAACACCCAAGGTTGGTTTTATCAATTAATGGAGTCGATAACACAAGGCGTGATATCGACACTGAATAAAGCATGGCAAAAAACTATCAGTTTTTTGTCAAAATATGCACGAAGAGCGAACCCAAAAAGAGATAAAGAAAAAGGACGATTAAAATGCGGCCTGAATCCAATTCTCTCTTAATGTCTAACCTATGAGTTCATATTAATTAAAGCGCTTGAAGTTAATAAAACTTCAAGCGCGAATGTATGAAATGGTTT
>NZ_WTKW01000574.1:0-1466 GCF_011378745.1 Pseudoalteromonas sp. Z1A6 | reverse complement strand
TTTTTGCTTAACAGAAACTCAAATTAAGCGACTTCGAATTTGCTTATTTTGCGCTATTAATACGTGACTGTAATAGCGGCCTTAAATGCTCGGGCAACCAGCGCATGAGTAAATCATTATAAGCCTGCGTTTTTTTAATAACTTTAAGCTGCTTATTAAGAGTAGCAATGTTTTCTGCGCCTTGCTCGTTTTTAGTACAGCCAATAAAACCATAACTTAACGCAGGTGATTCGGTTAATGGACGCTGCGTTAAGTTCTCTTCAAAGTGCATTGATTTAGCTAAATAGTAATGCTCGCTTGGGTAACCCAGCAAAATATCAATTCGTTTTAGGTTAAGCATATATGTGAGGCTCGCTAGGCTATCGCGAGTGGGTCTAATTACTAAATCTATATTAGGCGTACTGTTTATCAATGTATCTATCTCTTGGCCATAAGAGCGGCTCATAGAGATCCCAAGAGTTAGTTTTTTATCTTGTATTAAATCTAATAGTGATACTTCTTTTGATTCCGCTATATTTAGCGCTTTGGCGAGCCTTTTGTGCATTGCTATTGAAGGCGAGAGGCCCGTTGTTGAGCTTTCGTTTGTAAAATAAATATGCTCTTTTCTGTAATCATTTTTATAAAGCGATAACGCACAAACATTATTTGAAGTATTAGACAGCTCTTGGATTACCTTACCTGAGGGGATAAGCATGCGGTTAAAGGTAATATTAGGAAGTTGTTTTTCAAGTAAATAAATTATGCTTTCGTCACGGCCTTGGTGTTGATATTGACCATTTAAAATATAATAGGGTGCAAAGTCGTGCGCTAGCCAGTTTATGGTTCTAGCATTGCCTATTGAGGTCAGACAGAAAAAAAGTAAGAAAGTTAAAAATATACGGAGCATTACAACAGCTGCCAGTAATTATTATTGTAAAACTATTGTAACCAATAAAGAGCTAAAAAGTAAAATGCCAGCAACGAGGCTGGCATAATATCTTATCAATAATTGCAATAATAAAAGGGCAATTAAAGTTATGTGTTGCTTAGTTAGCTTTTAGCCACTTAACAAACTGGCGTGCATCACTCGCTTTTTGAAACAATGCATTTTTTAAACCTTGTGTATCACTAAAGATTACACGATGTTTGTTTACTGAAATTGATTGCACTGGATGTGCGATTTGGATCATAGACCCATTATATTTATAAGACATAATAAAACTCACTTTATTCTTGTTATTTATTCTGCGCTATATTTTTATAGCAAATTGCAGTTAATAAATTAACGATGTTGTGTTTAGCTTCATTACAGTGTTGACGATCTTTATGACACTTTTGCGATGATAGTAAAAAATCATCTCGGTATTATTCAAGGGGTTCTCGCCGTACAATAACTTAGCTTTCAAATATACGTTTTGCGGGGCTTACTGGATCAGGGTAAATGGTTAACCGCGGCGGTTTCTTTAAACCAGAGAAGGAAGGTAACT
>NZ_WTKW01000573.1:0-1473 GCF_011378745.1 Pseudoalteromonas sp. Z1A6 | reverse complement strand
TTTTTAGCTGGGCTTTTTTGTGTGCTGTTTATCTCAAATTGTTTTTTTATAGTCGCTCTTCAGGCATGTTATAAATTAACTAGCCTAAAAATAAAACAATTATGCACTTTACTAAACAACTCCTACTTTACGTAAGCTTGCTAACTACGCTTGTTTTAAGCCTCTTTGTTAAAGCTGATGACGCTCCCGCTATTTTATCGATGAAAGAGCGCGCTACGTTTATAGATAAAATAACTGAGCTTAGAGTTAATACCTTAATGCCCTCATTAATGAAGCAGCACAGCACTGATATGTGGCTACTTATAAGTCGTGAATATAACGAAGATCCAATATTAAAAACAATGCTGCCTGCAACATGGCTTTCAGCCAGACGCACTACTATTTTGCTATTTGCACTTAATAAACAAGGTGGTGTTGATGCTTACGCTATTGCGCCTTATAAAATAGGTAACGTATTTAAAAAAGGGTGGGATAAACAAACACAACCAAGCCAGTGGGAAGCACTCAATACACTTATTGAGCAATACAAACCTCGCAACATTGCGCTTAATACTTCTACCGACTGGGCACATGCCGATGGCCTTGTGCTAGGCGATTACAAAACCTTAATGGCTAACTTGCCCGCCACTTATCACAATAAAATAATTTCTGCAGAGCCGCTTGCTGTTGCGTGGTTAGAGCAACGCATTCCTGAAGAAGTTAAAATGTATAAACATATTGTCGCTATTGCCCATCATATTATTGCAGAGGGGTTTTCGGGTAAAACAATTACGGTTGGTGAAACAACTAACGATGACTTGGTATGGTGGTTTAGAGAGCGCGTAAAAGAGCTCAAACTACAAACATGGTTTCACCCGAGTATTGCTATTCAGCGCGCCGATGCGAAGTCGTTCGATCATGAAGAAAGCTTTACCAATGGCTACGATGATAACGTTATACAAGCCGGTGACTTGCTTCATGTAGATTTTGGGATTACTTATTTACGCTTAAATACCGACACGCAGCAGCATGCGTATGTGCTCAAAGAAAACGAAATAAGTGCGCCTAGTTACTTAGTTGAAGCACTAAAAAGCGGTAATAAACTACAAGACATATTTACCAATCAATTTGCGGTAGGTAAAACCGGTAATGAGGTTTTAGCTGCAGCACGAAAAGCCGCTATTGATCAGGGATTAAAACCCACTATTTATACTCATCCTCTTGGCTATCATGGCCACGCTGCTGGCACTACATTAGGTATGTGGGATTCTCAGCAAGGTGTACCGGGAAATGGTGACTATCCGCTACATTTAAATACGGCTTACTCAATTGAGCTTAACAATGCTGTGTTTATAAAACAGTGGAATAAAGAAATAAGAATAATGCTAGAGGAAGATGCTATTTTTGATAAAAGCGGTGTCTGGTATTTAAATGGCCGACAAACACAGCTATTGCTTGTAAAATAAAGTATAAAAAAATGGCGCTCACTGAGCG
>NZ_WTKW01000572.1:0-1476 GCF_011378745.1 Pseudoalteromonas sp. Z1A6 | reverse complement strand
CCGCAATTGCGGCTTTATTTATATGTATATTTTAATAATTAGATTTTTGGATAACCAATTCTATCCGACAAGTAACCTACGCTAGTAGCAAAGTAATACGAGCGATTCCAATGCATAAACACTTTGTAGTTATCGTACGCTAAGTACATACGGCCATTTATATCATCAGGCATAACCAGCGCAGCACGTACGTCCACATTAGGTAAATCAGAGCCATCAGCTTTACGAACACCCAGTGCTTGCCAATCAGCTAATGAGCGCTCAGAATCATTCCAGTATTCTAACCACTGCTTGCGCGTTTTTGTACCACGCACTAAAACGTATTTACTATCAAAGTTTTCAGGTAACTGTACTTGGCGACCCCACGTAAGAGAGTCGTTCCAGCCTTCTTGCTTTAAGTAGTTAGCAATTGAAGCAAAAGCATCTTCCTTTGTGGTCCAAATATCTTTACGGCCATCATTATTGTAATCAACCGCGTAAGCATTAAATGAAGTTGGCATAAATTGCGTTTGCCCCATTGCGCCTGCCCATGAGCCTTTAAATTTATCAAGCGTGATATGGCCCGATTTTAAAATGTCGAGTGCAGCCCAAAGTTGGCGTTTATAAAGCGCTTCTCGGCGTCCATCAAAAGCAAGTGTAACAAGTGACGAAATAACATTATGGCCACCTTGAATAGCGCCAAAGTTACTTTCAAGTCCCCACAATGCCACTATAAAGCGTGCTTGTACGCCAAACTCTTTCGCTACTTTTTCAAGTACATCTTTGTTTTCTGCATAAAGCTTGCGTGCGCGGTCTATTTTCCACTGTGGTACGCGTTTTGGTAAATACGTTTCAAGGGTTTCTTTTACTTCTGGCTGGTTTTTATCAGCCGAAACCACTTTTTCTTTATATGTTGCTGTTGCAAAAGCATCATCAATAAGTTTTGCTTCATAGCCTTTTGAGATGGCTTCTTGCTTTAAATTTGCTAAATAATCTTGAAATTCGGCCTGTGTTTTTGCCATCACAGATGAGCTTAAACATACACCACATAATATAACGATAAGTTTTTTAATCACTATCAACTCCATTTTCTTTTCGTAACTGACTTAGCAAATTTTGTTCCGGTGGAGGAAGTTGTAAATAATAACCCTGATCACTTAGTGCACCTTTTACAGCTTCTAAATCAGACCCACCTAAATGCTCACGTTTTGCTAAGTTGATGATCATCACATAAAGAGGTTGACCAAACATAGCCATTAAAGGTTCCGGAACTTTGTCAAAATCATCTCTTTTTTCAACAAATAAGAACGTATCCGCTTTTTTCTTACTTTTATATACTGCAGTGAGCATTATGACCCTATAAATTCTTGCTTAACAATGCCGCACACTATAACATGAGAGTAATAATAAGTTAGAAAAATTAGATTAGAAATTTCAATAAAGGCCCTATTCAGCCTACGTTTATCTAAAATTAATTTCTAATCAGACAATTCAATT
>NZ_WTKW01000571.1:0-1484 GCF_011378745.1 Pseudoalteromonas sp. Z1A6 | reverse complement strand
TAAAATAAATTTAAGTACAATCTGCTCTTTGTGCATTTTTTACAAACATGTGAATAAATTATACCTACACGTCTAAATTTCAAACACTGATCGGTTATTGCTTGTACTAACGTATAAAGCAGCTAATCTAAAAATCAATTAAATTTTTTGCATCCAAATCACACTCTCAAGCGTTTACTCAATGATAATAAGAAAAACAGGACCCCTATGGATAACGATGATTTACTCCCTCTTTTGTGCGCAACAGCACAAGGAGACAAAAATGCTTTCTCAAGTTTATATCAACAAACTAGCGGCAAACTTTTTGCTATTAGTTTAAATATGCTCACTAACAGAGCTTATGCGGAAGAGGCACTACAAGACGCTTTTATAAAAATTTGGCATAACGCATCTGAATATAACGCCTCTAAAGGCACCGTTATTAGTTGGATGATAAGTATAGTTAGGTATAGAAGTCTTGACTCACTGCGCTATCACAAAGTACGAAAAGAGCAGTCGTTAGGCGATGACGAATATGAAAATGAAAGTGTTGACGTTAATTACGATGAAGAAACGAAACTGGTTAATTGTATCGAACAACTTGAGCCGCAACAAAAACAAGCTATTCACTTAGCTTATTATAAGGGGCTGAGTCATAGCGAGCTAGTGGATCATATAGAGACGCCATTAGGTACAGTTAAAAGCTGGATCAGGCGTGGGCTTATGCAGCTACAAAGGTGTTTAACATTATGAATTATAATAAACCCGAACTATTAGACGCGCTTGCTGGGCAGTACGTGCTTGGCACACTTAGAGGGCTTGCCCGTAAGCGTTTTCAGCGTCTGTTACTTAACTCAAATCAAGCACGTGAAGCAACAAGTCTATGGGAGCAAAACCTAAACAACTTAGCGAGTGCTATTACACCGCAAACGCCACGTGACGATGTATGGGTAAATATACTACAGCGTATTGAAAACAGGCCACAAACAAGTAAAACAGTCATACATACCAAGCCTTCAATTTGGCGTACATGGTCTTTTGTGGCAACTGCTGCGTGTATTGTTTTAGCCTTTTTGGTTATTCAACCTAGTACCAATGTTATGCACACTCAACAAATTGCTTTGGTTCAAAATCAAGATAAACAATCATTGTGGTTTATTGATGTAAGCGAGCAAGGGCTCTCAATTAAAGCCAGTAGCCAATTGGTTGCCCAAACTAATAAAGATTATGAGTTGTGGATGATTTTAAAAGGGCAAGATGCACCTATTTCACTGGGTTTACTGCCCAAGCAAGGCAGTAAAATATTATTTAAAGATAACCGCTTTAACGCAAGTGATATCGCATTGTTAGCAGTGAGCTTAGAACCTATTGGTGGCTCACCAAATGGATCTCCTACTGAGGTACTATACACCACAGAGCTGGTACTTTTATAACCCTACTATTATGACTAAAGTTGGCTGTTTACTTAAAGCAGCCAACCTTCTTTAAAACTTTTTTAACAAAAA
>NZ_WTKW01000570.1:0-1490 GCF_011378745.1 Pseudoalteromonas sp. Z1A6 | reverse complement strand
GACCGCTCTATTCACTAAATAACTAGCCCTAATATTAATCCATCTTGCTCATAATCATAAAAACGACTCCAGTAAAAAAAACAATAAGTATCGTGAAGCTAAATTTAAGATTAATAAAATACAATTCCCTACTCACTTTTAGGAGCTTATTAGGTGCTTAATTGAACTGCAATATCAAATTTGATGATAAAATAGACTTCAACCATATCCTATTGTTTATAAAACCTTCATTCAGCACATTTTTATCATTCAAGTGTTGACACATTTTCAACTCTATCTATAATAGCGCCCCACAACAACGCAGCAATGCAATGTTGTTTAGATGTGGGTGATTAGCTCAGTTGGGAGAGCATCGCCCTTACAAGGCGAGGGTCACTGGTTCAAGTCCAGTATCACCCACCACTTTTTAATTAAAGTGTTCACATCTAAATTCTATACGGGTCCTAAGCTCAATTAGAAAAAAGAGAGCATCACTGCTACTTATAAGCAACAGTGAAGTTCACTGGTTAAAGTCCAGTACTATTTATTTTAATAGTAGCGTTTTAATTTATATGTGGGTGATTAGCTCAGTTGGGAGAGCATCGCCCTTACAAGGCGAGGGTCACTGGTTCAAGTCCAGTATCACCCACCACATATAAAACCTATTATTATATAATAGTCGTGTTTTAAAATTGTAATATGGGTCGTTAGCTCAGTTGGGAGAGCATCGCCCTTACAAGGCGAGGGTCACTGGTTCAAGTCCAGTACGACCCACCATTCTTAGAATGGTGCATATTACAAGAAAATCTAAATGGGTCGTTAGCTCAGTTAGAAAAAAGAGAACATTACCGCTATTTACAAGTAACGGCGAGGTTCACTGGTTAAAGTCCAGTACTATTTATTTCAATAGTAGCGTTTTAATTTATATGTGGGTGATTAGCTCAGTTGGGAGAGCATCGCCCTTACAAGGCGAGGGTCACTGGTTCAAGTCCAGTATCACCCACCACATATAAACCTATTATTATATCAATAGTCGCGTTTTAAAATTTTAATATGGGTCGTTAGCTCAGTTGGGAGAGCATCGCCCTTACAAGGCGAGGGTCACTGGTTCAAGTCCAGTACGACCCACCATTCCTAGAATGGTGCATATTAAAATGTAATTTGGGTGATTAGCTCAGTTGGGAGAGCATCGCCCTTACAAGGCGAGGGTCACTGGTTCAAGTCCAGTATCACCCACCAAATTACATCAAGCGGTTAATTTGATAATAAAGAATTAAATAACAGGCATACCTATTATATGTGGGTGATTAGCTCAGTTGGGAGAGCATCGCCCTTACAAGGCGAGGGTCACTGGTTCAAGTCCAGTATCACCCACCACATATAAATACCATCAGACAACCTCTCTAGTAATAACTCTTTCTTCGCATATTAAATACATTTAAGAACTTCATAAAAACTCAATATATAATACCAATCTGCTTATATATGGGGTCTATTTAACGTTAAGAAAA
>NZ_WTKW01000057.1:10117-16362 GCF_011378745.1 Pseudoalteromonas sp. Z1A6 | reverse complement strand
AGCTTTTGGCCAGGTTGTAAGTATTTTTGACCTGCTAAATTATTCCACTTAATAATTTCGTTAACGCTTAGATTAAATTTAGACGCAATACGTGCTAGTGAATCTCCTCGGCGTACTTTGTATGTAATAGTACGGTTGGTGCTTGCCGTTGCTTGTGGTTTATTAGCTGACTTATAAACCGTTAGTTTTTGATTTAGGCGCAGAACAGAGTTTTTCTTTAGCTTATTCCATTTAGCTAACTCATCCATAGTTACGTCATATTCACGGCTAATGTCCCATAACGTATCGCCACTTTTAACTGTGTGCGAAAGCTTTGTGCGAGTTGCTTTATTAGCAGCTAAGCGCATTTGCTTTGGTAAATGTTCACTATTTATAGCGCCATCAGTAAGGGGGACTAATAATTCTTGGCCTACTTTAATCGTATTTGATTTGAGTTTATTAAGCGATCGGATTGCACTTGAGCTAGTTGTAAACTTTTTAGATATGACCGATAAGCTGTCGCCTCGAGCCACAATATAACGTTGCCAGCGTAATCTGTTTTTAACATCGGTGTTTGCTAGTTTTTGGCTAAATTGCTCTGCTTTGTCAACGGGCAATAATAAAGAGTGTGGTCCGTTAGGATCAGTTGCCCAGCGGTTAAAACCAGGGTTTAATCTGTATAGCTCAGTAAGCGTCATATCAGCCATATCAGCAGCAAGCGCTAAATCTATTTGCGAGCCAACATCAACCACTTCAACCACTTGTGCATTAATTACTGGTTGCCATGTAACGTTAAAATCATCTGAGCGTTTTAATAAATCGGCAAGTGCTAATAACTTTGGTACGTAGGCTGTTGTTTCGCTAGGTAAATCAAGAGACCAAAAATCGGTAGGTAAATGCTTTTTACGATTCTTTTTAATAGCGCGCATCAAGCGCCCTTCACCCGAGTTGTAAGCAGCAATCGCATTTAGCCAATCGCCTTCAAGTGTTTTATGTAAATACGATAAGTAGTCAAGTGCTGCGCGAGTCGACTGCACTATGTCGCGACGACCGTCGTACCACCAGTTTTGTTTTAAATCGAATCGCTCACCGGTTGCAGGCATAAACTGCCAAATGCCCGATGCGCTGCGATTAGAATAACCAAACGGGTCAAATGCACTTTCTACAATAGGCAGTAGTGCAATTTCGATTGGCATTTCGCGCTTTTCTACTTCTTCAACTATAAAGTGTAAGTAAGGTTCTGCACGTTTAGAAATACGATCTAAATAGGCTTGGTGGCGAGCGTAATAATTACGTTCAGTAACAACAGGGCGGTTTTGCGGTATTTCGATAGAAAGTTGGTAGCGAATTCGCTCCCATACATCATCAAACACGGGAGCTTCTTGCTCATCAGGGTCAACTTGCTGATATTGTGCGTTTACCATCAATGCATTGTTAATGTCGTTAGGACTTGCGCCTTCGAGTTGTTGGTTTGCTTGCGTGGCGACTTGAGAGTCTGAGTCTAGAGTTGTCACAGTTTGACAACCACTTAGCGCTAACGCCAAGGCTACTAATAGGGGAGATTTATTCATAAATACCAATACATCGGGTAAAAAACTCGGCGAATACTACCTGTTATGAGTTAACATTGCCACTTAATGACTTTTTAAAACGCAGAAATAGAATCATCACTATATCTTAAGTTAATGATTCTAATAAAATAAATATTAAAGTATTAGTTTGTGCATTAAAAATTGTCTTTGAACTGTCTCAGACTAGCAAAGTTTCCCCAAGGTTCATTGTTTTTTGTAACCGAGATGAATTTTTCTGGCACTAACTCTGTAATGGTTGGCAAATCGCTACGCATAAATGGATTTATTTTTAGCTCCTGTCCAATAGAAGTGGGTAGGGAAATTTGGTTATTACTGCGTAATTCATCTACTTTTTTACTGTACGCAAGGAGTTCTGGGTTACGTGGTTCAACCGCTTTGGCAAAGGCAAGATTAGCTTGCGTGTATTCGTGCGTGCAATACACACTGCAGCTTGCAGGCAGCTCTCTTAGTTTATTAAACGATTCCCACATTTGCTTTGGCGTGCCTTCAAATAAGCGCCCACATCCACCGCTAAACAATGTATCGCCTGTAAAAGCAAGTTCATCATTTGTATAGCAAATATGATCAAGCGTGTGCCCAGGAGTTGCCAAAATATTAAAGTTAATATTAAGCACACTGATGCTTTGACCATCAGTGAGTGCGTGAGTGATGCCTTTAAATGGACTATTTGCGGGGCCATAAACCGATATATCTGGATAGGCGTCAACTAATGCAGCTACGCCATCAGTGTGGTCGTAGTGATGATGCGTAATTAAAATACCACCAAGCGTTAGTTTGTGCTCAGCTAGATACGCTAATACGCTCTGTGCTTGGCCTGGATCGACTACCCATGCTTGGTTACTATTATCGGTAGTTAAACACCAAATGTAATTATCAGAAAAGGCTTTAATTGCTTTGACTTGCACCATGGTAAATTGCTCTATAAAGTGACACTTACCGCATAGTATAACGAGCTCAAAAAATGAAACCAGCCCTTAGTTTTCAAGAAGGACCCAAACCACTGTCGTGGCAACAGTTTCCTCATGGGGATTATTTGCGCAAAGATATTGAACGCAAAATGGAGCAATGGCTGCCGCGTATGTTTGGCTATCATATGCTTAAGCTAGGTAATTTAAGTGGCGAATTAAATACAAGTATAAGTACGATTAAACACCAAGTGTGTGTTGCAGAGCCTGGGCCTTACACTGGGGTAGTTGCTGACATAGATGAACTGCCATTTTACGAGCACAGTATTGATGCCTGCATACTAAGTCACTGCTTAGAGTATCATTCAGACCCACATCACATTTTACGAGAAGCACATCGCACACTTATTCCGGGCGGCTATATAGTAATTACGGGATTTAACCCGTTTAGTTTGTGCGGACTTGCACAAATGCTGCCTTTTAGTGGTCAGAAATTACCATGGACGGGGCGCTTTTTTACCCCTGCGAGGGTTAAAGATTGGCTAAACTTACTTGGTTTTGAAATTGTAAGTGACGAACGTTTTATTTATTCATCACTGGCAAGAGGTAATAGGCTATCAAGGTTTGAGTTTTGGCGTACCTTTGCTAAACAGTATTTAAAACCGATGGGCAGTGTTTATATGCTGGTGGCACGAAAAAGAGTTGCGCCACTTACGCCAATAAAACCTAAGTGGCATGCAAGGCCGCAGTTTGCACCAGTAAAAGGGGCAGGGCTTAGACAAACGTCAAAGCAGCATTACAAAACGTGCGACCAAGAAAATAATCGTTAAGGCTGATAGCCTACATCTTCTAGTAAATCTTTACTGCCAGCGGCATCGCGTGCTAAATCGTCAACTATTTCGTTGTACTTATGGCCGCTATGCCCTTTAACCCATTTCCAGGTTACATTGTGCTCGCTACAGGCTTTATCTAGGCGTTTCCATAAATCGACGTTTTTAACCGGCTTTTTAGCTGATGTTAACCAGCCACGTTTTTTCCAGTTAGTGATCCACGATTCAATACCTTGCTTAACATATTGGCTATCGGTTGTTAGATTTACTTCGCATTCTCGTGTGAGTGATTCTAGGGCTACAATAGCCGCGAGCATTTCCATTCGGTTATTCGTTGTGAGTTTATAACCTTGGCTCATTTCTTTTTCGTGGCCGTTATAAATCATAAAAATACCATAACCGCCGGGGCCTGGATTACCTAAACATGAGCCATCGGTGTAAATCTCTACGGTTTTTTGCACTGTTTTACCTTGATCTTATGTACAATAAAGTGATTATAGAAAGATACCAGAATCAGGCTAAATTCGATATGGCACGTAGACAAATAGTTTTAGATACAGAAACCACCGGCATCGACCCTAAACAAGGGCACCGTATTATAGAAATTGGGTGTGTGGAGTTAGTAAATCGCCGTTTAACAGGCAATAATTTTCACGTTTATATAAACCCACAACGCCCAAGCGAAGAAGAAGCAATCGACGTTCACGGTATCACTAACGAATTTTTACGTGATAAACCGTTGTTTCATCAAATTGCCCAAGAGTTTTTCGACTATATTGAAGGGGCAGAGTTAGTTATTCATAACGCCCCGTTCGATGTTGGTCATATGGATAACGAATTTGCGCTGCTTAATCAGGGCTACCCTAAAACAGATACTTTTTGTCAAGTTCTCGACACGCTTAAAATGGCGCGTGACTTGCATCCAGGTCAAAAGAACAACCTTGATGCATTATGTCGTCGTTACGATGTAGATAACGGTAAACGAACGCTTCACGGCGCGCTACTGGATTCTGAGATTTTAGCCGATGTGTACCTTGCCATGACGGGTGGTCAAACAAAGCTAAATTTGAATCAAAATAAAGATGACGGCAGCGAGCAACAGAAGGGCGGTATAAAGCGTTTAAATAGTGATAGAGCCCCATTAGTTGTATTACGAGCAAGCGACGCTGAGCAAAGCGCACACGAAGCACGATTAGATCTTGTAAACAAAGAAGGCGGCCAGTGCATATGGCGCGCTGAATAAGGCGATTTAATGAAAACGATGTATTTTGTAACAGCGTTATGTGCCGCTAGTTTATTTACTGGCAATGCATATGGCGTAAAACAAGTAGAAGTGCTCAAGCGCGATGGGCATCAAAATGAGATCCCTTTACTTGATAATCGTTTTCGCATAGATAGCAAAATAGATGAAATAACACTGCTTTTTTTTAGAAAATCAGGTGCACCTGCTGTTATTTTAGTGAGGCCCGATGGCAGTAAGTACTTTGCTACTGACTCAGTTAAAAACCCTAACTTAGATTGGTTTGACGAACTCAGCTACGATTTAGTAACCATAAAAAAACCTATGGCAGGTCCTTGGCAAGTAATAGGCAGTATTTTACCCGACAGCAGAATAGTTGTATTAGGCGAGATATCTCTTGAAGCAGAGCCTCTTCCTTCAATGTTGTTTAGGGGGGAGACAATAAAAATTACCGGAAAAATACTAAATGACGGTGAGCCAATTAACACAAACCTATTTAGAGATGTTGTTAGCCTTAATGTTGACTTTGTAAGTACCAACAATGAAAACTTTGCTAACTTTGGCGCAGGCATTCAAGAAGTAGCTGAATTTAAAGACGATGGACGTGGATTTGATGAACGCCCTAAAGATGGTGTATTTACCGGCGAGTTTACTTTAGATTTCCCTGCGGGTGAATGGACACCAGAGCTTTACGTTGCGACACCTTTGCTGCAGCGTCGCATTGTGCAAAATACAATAGAAGTGCACGAACCGCCTTTTGTAACCGAAGTCGCGTTAGCAGAGCAAGACACAGACGAGCATCTACTAACTATAAATATAGACCCAAGTATTGTTAAGCCAGAAACAGTCATCATCCAGGGAAAAATCTACTATCCCAATAACGAAGAGCAAATGTTTACCATAGATGCTGCTGCTAAAGACTCACGACAACTTAGTGTTAAAAATTATGATTGGGGTAGATATAGTGTTGAACTGTCTGTTTTTGGTACTAATATTAATGGTCGTGAATTTATGGCAACGCTACCAACGTATAAATTTGAGATAGAACGACCCATAGAAGCGGTGCCCGAAATTGATCCGGCAACGATTATTACGCCAGATAAAATGATTGAGAGTGAGCCTGTTGAAGAAAAAATGGCCACATCTACAATTATTAGTTTAATTGTAGGCTGCAATACGCTCATTTTATTACTCGGTTGGTTGTTAATTCGTATATTTGTTCAGAAAAAACCGATTAAATTTAAAGTGAAGCTGCCTTTTTTAAAGAAAAAGAAAACAAGTGAAGGTGATGTTGCCGACACAGAAAAAAATCAAGTCGGTAAAAATGGCTCAAAAAATGACAGATCAGGTGAAATTTTAAACCTTTCGATGACAGATGACTAAAAAACCTATAAAAAAACAAAAAAGCCCTTGACGAAATAGGGGTTGGTTCGTATTATTCACGCCGCTGTCAGGGAGACCTAAACAGCAACGGAAATATGGAGTGGTAGTTCAGTTGGTTAGAATACCGGCCTGTCACGCCGGGGGTCGCGGGTTCGAGTCCCGTCCACTCCGCCATTTTCGTAAAACTTGTAAGTAAAAGCTGGAGTGGTAGTTCAGTTGGTTAGAATACCGGCCTGTCACGCCGGGGGTCGCGGGTTCGAGTCCCGTCCACTCCGCCAACACTTACACAACGTATGGTTGTAAAACATATTCTTAT
>NZ_WTKW01000057.1:9364-9803 GCF_011378745.1 Pseudoalteromonas sp. Z1A6 | reverse complement strand
CTGTCACGCCGGGGGTCGCGGGTTCGAGTCCCGTCCACTCCGCCAACTATTTAAACAATGTTATATTACAAAATTTGTATGCTGGAGTGGTAGTTCAGTTGGTTAGAATACCGGCCTGTCACGCCGGGGGTCGCGGGTTCGAGTCCCGTCCACTCCGCCAACAAATTAAGTAATAACAAGTATAATGATATCTCTGCGGAGTGGTAGTTCAGTTGGTTAGAATACCGGCCTGTCACGCCGGGGGTCGCGGGTTCGAGTCCCGTCCACTCCGCCATTTGATATCATGATTAAAATTAGTAAGTGCATTACCCCATGCACATACCACTGCGGAGTGGTAGTTCAGTTGGTTAGAATACCGGCCTGTCACGCCGGGGGTCGCGGGTTCGAGTCCCGTCCACTCCGCCACTTGTTATTTCCTCAATAATAAATTTATGTTTAA
>NZ_WTKW01000057.1:0-9309 GCF_011378745.1 Pseudoalteromonas sp. Z1A6 | reverse complement strand
CTCAAAACACTCAAAACACTCAAAACACTCAAAACACTCAAAACACTTAAAAAATTAACTTTCTTCCTGCATACTGCTTTTGATATTGATTTGTATTACCATTTGCTTTAACTTGTTTTAATACTATAAAAATTATGGCTTTCTATGTCTGCACCACAGGCCTATCAACGCAACAAATCTGATTTTGATATTTTAGTTGTTGAAGACGATACATTACTTAATGATCAAATTACTGAATTACTAGGCAATCAAGGATACTCTGTTACACAGTGTTTTGATGGTAATCAAGCGCTTGATTTAGCGGTTTCTCAACGTTTTAGTCTTATTTTATTAGATGTTATGTTGCCGGGCAAAGACGGTTTAGCAGTACTTAATATTTTACGTAGTTGTAATAACACCCCTGTAATAATTGTATCGGCAAAACATGCTGAAGAAGAGCGCATACTAGGTCTATCAGCTGGTGCAGATGATTACTTAGCAAAACCGTTTAATAGCCAAGAATTATTACTACGCGTAGATTCAGTACTAAGGCGCGTTTTTAAACAAGACACAAATACCCCTTACATTGCTAATATTGATGGACTTGAAATAGATAGCCTACAGCAGCAGGTTTTTCTGCATTGTGAGCTATTAGCTTTTACGCCTATTGAGTTTGCCTTGCTGCAAATTTTAATGAAAAACCAAGAACAAATACTGTTAAAACCTTTTTTATATCAAGTGGCGCTTAACAAGCGTTTCAGTCAGTACGATCGTAGTTTAGATATGCATATGAGTCGTATACGAAAAAAATTAAATAACGCCGGCTGGGATGGCAGCCGTTTACACACTGTACATGGGCAAGGGTACTGTATTAAATGACACGACGTTTATTTTGGAAGCTGTGCTTAATTATTGGTACTGGTGTTGTTGCTATGTTTTATTTAATTAATGTCGCGGTTAATCATTTTGAAAATGATATGAGCATGCTAAGTGACTCAAGCCGAGAAGAGTTAATTAATTGGCAAAAAAAGGCTGAGGTTATATTTGATCAAGGCGATATGAGCGAACTTGAGCGTTGGGTTGATGATTTACAACAACAAGAGAGTATTTGGGCTGTAATTGCTAAAGCCAATGTGATTGAGTTAGCAGGTAATCGTTCTCATCGTTATGAGTATACAGGGTATAACTTGGGGCGAAGTATTGATTGGAAAATCCATCTGTATTTTGAGCATGCACCCGTTATGCAATTACCCTTTAAAGATGGTGCAACTAGCCTTGTTGTGCAGTTGCCGCAAAGAATGCACCCAGGATCACTTTGGAATTTAACACGTTTGTCGTTACAAGTTTTATTGCCAATGCTGATATTGGTGTGTTTATCGATTGTGTTATATCGTCATATTATGCACCCTATTAAAGAACTCGACTTAGCAAGTAGGGCATTTAGCAAAGGAGACTTTAGTGTCAGAGTTCGGGAGCAGTTGGGCTCACGCAATGATGAACTATCTCAGCTAGCTGAAACATTTGATTTAATGGCAGAGCGGATCAGTGATCAAATTATGCATCAACGTGTATTATTAACTGATTTGTCTCACGAGTTGAGAACACCTTTAACACGTTTAGATATAGCAACTGACAATTTACTCACTCACAGGGAAAAGGGTGTAGAAGACACGCAAATCAAATTAGAGCGTATTCACAAAGAGTCACAGCATATCCGTAAGTTAGTGGATGACACACTTACGTTATCCTGGTTAGATAACGAGTCACCTCAGTTGCGCATCGAATCTTTGGATTTAGTCGATTTACTCGAAATCCTCATTGAAGATGGGCGTTTTGAGTACCCAGATAAACTTATTTCTGCTGACTTACCTAATCAAGCCCATATTGAAAACAGTAATCACAGAGCTTTAGGTCAAGCACTGGAGAATATACTTAGAAATGCACTACGTTACACACCCATTAATAAAAAAGTACGGATTAGCCTCATTGATTATAAACATGAATATAAAATTATTATTGCAGATCAAGGTCCAGGAGTACCTAAAGAGCATTTAAATACTATTTTTAGACCTTTTTTCCGGATTGATTCAGCTCGCTCATGCAACAGTGATAGCTTTGGTTTAGGGCTTGCTTTAGCACAAAGGCAATTACATGCGATTGCTGCAACAGTATGTGCTAAAAATGATACTGCAGGTGGTTTAGTAATGACTGTAACGGTTCCTAAAGGTGTATAAATTACATTTCATATTGTGTGCTTGTAAAACTGAGCAACGCTTTCTCGTCCTGTTCACGCCCTTACTTACATATTTTTAGGCAACTAAAGTAGGTTGCACCTAACGCGTCTTTGTATATGTCCTAAATGTAACAAATGTAAAGTTGCTATGCTTTTTATTAAAAGAAAATGATAATCCTTCTTATTTGCAATTAAGAAGGAACGTCCCCCTTGAAAAAATTAGCCTTAATGAGTGCCATTTGTGCATCATTTAGTTCACCTATATACGCGCAAGAACTTACTAAAAGTACAGCGTCTGTTGAAAAAATATCTGTAGTTGGTTCTGCAACTAATTTGAGTATTACAGCTGAAGAAATAGAACAATATCAAGCAAGTGATCTGGCTGACATTTTTCGACATTCACCTTCTGTTAGCGTGGGCGGCTCGGTAGGCGTTGCACAAAAGATCTATATTCGTGGTGTTGAAGATTCTTTATTAAATATAACGGTTGATGGTGCACAGCAAACATCAACGTTATTTCATCATATTGGTCGTGTAACAATAGATCCTGACCTATTACAGCAAATAGATGTGCAAGCAGGTGCCGGCGAAGCAACAAGTGGTCCTGGTGCGATTAGCGGCTCTATCCGCTTTAAAACTAAAGACGCGCAAGACTTACTTAATCAAGGTGAACAATTTGGTGGACGTGTTAAAGCAAGTTACTTTTCAAATGACGGTACGCGTTTAAGCACTAGTGTATACGGTAAATTAAGTGATACATGGGGCGTACTAGGATATTTCAGTACTGTGAATCGCGAGAACATGGAAGATGGTGATGGCGATACTATTTATGGTACGGCCGCCGATCAAGATATGATGTTTATTAAAGCCAGTGGTGAGTTAGCAGATAATCATCATTTGTCGGTAAGTATTGAAAAACGCGACGAAGAAGGGGATTTTTCAGCACGCCCTAACTGGGCGGTACAAGAGGGTGATGCTTTGTACCCAAGTGAAGCAGAGCGAGAGACTTACGTTGCTAATTATATATTTTCTCACAATAACTTATTGTATTTAGAGGCGACAGCATACAAAACCGAATCATCTTTTAATGGCGGCCGATTTGCTTGGCTTGCTGACATTGACACATATGGCTTAGATATTCGTAATACAAGTATTATTGATGAACATAAATTTGTTTATGGCATTGATTATAGAAACGATGAAGTATCGAGTGGGTCTGCAGCTGGTGCAAAAGAAAATTCAGAACAAGGCAGTGTACTGGGTGTTTATGCACAAGGTTATAGTGATATTACTCCACAACTTTTACTGAGTTATGGGGTGCGTTTTGATAGTTATAAGTTTAAACAAGACATCCTATTAGATGAATATTATGGGACTGCAATTACAGAAAGCGCATCGAGTTTAGACGACAATGAAGTGAGCTTTAATATCGGTTTAGCATACGATATTAATGATGCTTGGACAGTAGGGCTTGGGTATGCTGAAGCCGCGCGTGGTAAACAAATAGGGGATGGCTTTACCATTGATGGATATTTATATGACGGTTCAGATATTCCAGTAGCGGATGAAAGTTTAGTACCTGAGACCGTAGCTAATATTGAAGCATCCATAACGTACACTAATGAAAATTTATCCGCTAAGGCAAGTATTTATAATTCGTCTTTAGATGATGTGATATTTGAAGGGTATGAAGGAAACTCGGTTTATAACAATATAGGCACGTTAGAGACTAAAGGGTTTGAGTTTGACCTAGCATATCGTTTAAATTCATTTGATTTCTTCATTGGATTTTCAGCTACTGATACAGAGCTTGACCCACGTGATGGGTTGTACAGTGTAAGTTATGATGCAATTGATATTAATGGCTATGAGTTTGTCGGTTTAGGTAATAGCAGAGGCAATACATGGGTTGCCGGCGTTGATTACGATATTAACACCGATGCAAAGGTTGGTTTTAGTGTAATTAAAGTCGATTCACTCGATATTAATACTCTTCATCAAGCTGTTGACCTTGGTTGGACCGATTCTTTATATACCCTAAATAAACCAAGCTATACCACTGTTGATTTATATGGGCAGTGGAATGTGACAAATGCATTATTATTTAATGTTGCTGTTACTAACTTATTTAATGAGTTATATATCGATCATTCAAGTGTGGGTGATTACAGTGAAGTATTTGACACTGTTGTTGGTCCATACGAATCTGGGCGCGATATTCGCTTATCGATTTCTTATCAGTTTTAAGAATAAGTAACTTATTTTATGTTCTTAAAATTGTTTAAAAAGTGGGTCTTTTGGGCTCACTTAATTATAGGTTTAATCGCCGGTTTATTTATTTTTAGCATGTCGTTCACGGGTTTTTTATTAACCTATGAGCGACAGATTGTTGAGCTAGATGAAATGCGATTTACTGTAAAAAGCACCTATGCTCAACAGCGGCTATCGACTGATGATGTTGTAGATATTTTGCAAGAATCGCATCCGAGTCAATCACATATTTATATTCGTTGGGTAAATCGAGAAGGGGCTGCTATTCCTGCCTGGGCGGGAAAACATAGCTACTTATTACACCCTTATACGGGAGATGTTATTCGTGAAGGAGAGGGGCTAGCGGCTGGTTTTTTTCACGTTGTAACTGATATACATCGTTATTTATTACTGCATGGCGCTTCACAAGTGATTGGCAAAAATATAAATGGCTACGCTAATCTATTTTTTATCTTTTTATTACTATCGGGTGCTTATCTGTGGTTACCAAAGCGATTTAATCGCTCTGCATTAAAAGGATATTTATTACTAGCAAAGAGTTACAAATCATCACATCATCGAAATAGGCAGTGGCATTTAGTTTTTGGAATTTGGTGTTTACCGGTTTTACTCGTTTTGTCATTAACGGCTACTTTGTTTCATTTTGACTGGGCGAATAAAGCGTTATATGGCGCGTTTGGGCAAAACGTACCGGAGCGAGAAAAGCATCTACCAGTATTAGATTTATCGGCTGATAAAGTACCTTACGATGCTCTATTCCAACAAGCTCAAATACATGCAATTAATAATGGTGCCGCTGATTGGTATTCAATGTGGTTAGAATTAGGTGACAAAAAACACGAAGCACGTTTTTATATTGATACCAGTATTGGGAATCGTCAAGAATATGCGTATTCATTATTTTTAGATACTCACACGGGCGACGTAACTAAAACGTTTAAAAAATCGGATTGGACGCGAGGCGATCAAGCATGGGGAACATCTCGATTTTTACATACCGGTGAATACTTTGGTTTTTTAGGGCAAACATTAGCTGGTTTGGCATCATTGTTCGCATGTTTTTTAGTGTATACAGGCATAGTTTTAGCATGGAAGCGATTGATAAATAAGCGCTAATTTACACTTGTCGACGAGTATTTGATTGCTTGATATGTGCGATTTGATATATAACAATTTATTTTACACAAAAAAGCCAGCGCATTAGGCGCTGGCTTTTAGTATTCAAATGCTTACTTAGTTAATTAAGCCGCATCAGCTTCTTTTTTAACGCTATTACGCGCGGCTTTGCCTGCAAGTAAGTCAGGTGGGTCAAAGTCATCAACGTTAATAACATCTAAACGAGATTGCTCAACAGCAGCTAGTTTATCAGCCTCTGCTTGGCTTAATATGCCTGCTTCAAGCCCCATTTGCGCTACTTTATCAAGCTGGAAGAATGGCAGTTTAAGGCCTTTTTCTTTACATACTCTTTCAAATAATGGCTCAACAGCAAGTACGTCTTTAAGCGTTTGCTCTTGACGACCTACAAGGTTAAGCGGCTCATTTGTTAAGTATACATAGCTTGCTAAACGGTTACGCGTTTCGCTAGGTACTTGTAGTAGTTGCGCAAGTTTATGCTCAAGTTGGTCAGTTGGTTTACGAACCGGGCGACCAAACGGGAATAACAATACTTTTAACACGGCGCGTAGTGGAGCCGAAGGCATGTTATTAATTAAATCAGCAAGTGCACGTTGGCAATGGTAAAGGTGATCTTGGCAACTCCATTTTACTAGCGCAAAATCTTCTTTTTTACGGCCTTCATCGTTGTAACGCTTAAGCGTTGCAGACACTAAGTATAAGTAACTAAGTAAGTCACCTAAACGTGCTGAAATACGTTCTTTACGTTTTAGTGAACCACCAAATACTGCCATGCTAATGTCAGACATAAGAGCAAGTGATGCACTAAAGCGTGACGCTATACGGTAAAATTCAGCTGTTTCGTCGTTGTACGGCACACTTGTAAAACGAGCACCTGTGAGCGCAAGCCACTTAGTACGCACAAGGTTCGACATAGTAAAACCAATATGGCCCATTAGCGCTTTATCAAATACATTAAGCGCTTCTTCGCGGTCTTCTATTTCACATGCACCAAGCTCTGTTAGTACGAATGGATGACAGCGAATTGCACCTTGACCATAAATAATCATATTACGGGTCAAGATGTTTGCACCTTCAACGGTAATGGCAATAGGTGCACCTTGATAGCCACGACCTAAATAGTTATTTGGCCCAAGCATGATGCCCTTACCGCCAAGTACATCCATTGCATGAATAGTTGCATCACGCATTTGCTCTGTAAGGTGGTATTTAATAATGGCAGAAACAACCGATGGCTTTTCGCCTAAATCAACCGCACCCGTAGACATACTAACCGCAGCATCAGAGCTGTAAGCGTAACCAGCTAATTTAGCTAGTGACTCTTCAACACCTTCCATTTTACCAATAGGTAAACGGAACTGACGACGAATGCGGCTATACGCACCTGTCGCAATGGCAATCATTTTAATGCCACCGGCAGAGTTTGACGGCAATGTAATTGCACGACCAACCGATAAACATTCAACCAGCATACGCCAGCCTTGACCAGCCATATCTGGACCACCAATAATGTAATCAAGTGGTACAAAAATGTCTTTACCGCGAGTAGGCCCATTTTGAAATGGTACGTTAAGCGGGAAATGTCGACGACCAATTTCAACTCCAGGAGTATCCGTTGGTATAAGTGCACAGGTAATACCTGGCTCTTTATTGTCGCCAATTAAGCCATCTGGATCTTGTAACTTAAACGCAAGACCAAGTACGGTAGCAACTGGGGCAAGTGTAATGTAACGCTTATTCCACGTTAAACTAACACCCACAACTTCTTCACCATTCCATTGCCCTTTACATACCACACCGTAGTCTGGAATTGAGCTTGCATCAGAACCCGCTTCTGGCGACGTTAATGCAAAACATGGAATTTCTTGACCGCTCGCTAGGCGCGGCAAGTAATGATCTTTTTGTTCTTTTGTACCATAGTGTTGTAATAATTCACCTGGGCCTAAAGAGTTCGGTACACCAACAATTGACGAAAGTAATGTTGATTTACTTGTTAGTTTTTGAAGTACACATGACTGTGCAAATGCAGAAAACTCTAAACCGCCATATTCTTTTTTGATGATCATGGCAAAGAATTTATTATCTTTTAGATATTGCCATACATCTTGAGGAAGGTCGGTTAGTTCGTGCGTTGCTTCCCAATCGTCCAACATGCTACATACTACTTCAACAGGGCCATCAACAAAGGCTTGCTCTTCAATAGTAAGTTTAGGAACTGGGTATTGGTGAAGTTTTTTCCAATCTGGGTTACCGCAAAATAAGTCAGCTTCCCACCACGTCGTACCGGCATCAATAGCTGATTTTTCAGTATCAGACATGCTTGGCGTTACTTTTTTAAACGTAGCAAAAATAGGCTTGATGATATATTGCTGACGAAGGCCAGTAACAGAAAGAGGAACCGCGATGATCAAAAAGATCAACCAGCTAATTAAACCAAAAGCACCCGCAAAGGTACCAATTAATAAAGTAATAGCTGAAACACCAAGTGCTGTGTTCCAACTTGCTCTGTGGTAAATCGCAGTGCAAAGCAACACGATTAGAACCAGTGTAAATATGAGTGTCATTTTTATTCCTTAATAGAGGTCAGACCACCTCACTTAGAGTAGCGCTAGTAACAGTAATTTTCAAGTACATAACGATGTTAAATTGTAGTAGAAAGTAACTTAAATACGATATTTAATTACCCGACAGAGGAACGCTTAATTACTATCGTATAGTCAAAGCGTTAGCTGCAAGTATTGTTAACGTAAAAATAAATAAATCTAATAGCAAAATGACACTTTTTAAGTAAGTATAGTAATCATAGTGGGCTGTAAATTAGTGTACGCCTAATGTAAAAATATAACGCTATTTATTTTTAATGTATGGTTTTTAAGGGTTATTTTATTAATGTGTGAATTACTTGGCATGTCAGCCAACGTGCCTACCGATATTTGTTTTAGTTTTTCAGGCCTTTTAGAGCGTGGCGGAAACACGGGACCACATAAAGATGGTTGGGGTATTACATTTTACGAAGGTAAAGGCTGTAGAACCTTTAAAGATCCTGAGCCGAGTTATCAATCTGAAATTGCAAAGCTCGTCAAAGCATACCCCATTAAAAGTGTCTCGGTTATTAGCCATATTCGCCAAGGTAACCGCGGGAGAGTATGCCTTGAAAATACTCATCCTTTTACGCGAGAGTTATGGGGGCGCGAGCTTACCTATGCACATAATGGGCAATTATCTAATTATCATGATTTAAAAACAGAATATTATCGCCCAGTGGGGAACACCGATAGCGAACTCGCTTTTTGTTGGTTGCTTGATAAAATTCGCGAAAAATACCCAAAACGTCCAAGTAATATGGCATCGGTTTTTAGATACGCGGCTAAGCTCTCGCATACGTTGCGTGAAAAAGGCGTGTTTAATATGCTATTGACCGATGGGGTGTTTGTTTTAGCGTATTGCACTAATAACTTACATTACATAACGCGCCGTGCGCCATTTGGTAAAGCAACGTTGATTGATGCCGACATGGTGGTTGATTTTCAACAAGAGACCACACCAAACGATGTAGTAACGGTTATAGCCACAAGGCCTTTGACGAATGACGAGCGCTGGCAAAAAATGGAGCCAGGAGAGTTTGCATTGTTTAAAATGGGTGAGCTAATTTAGCGCTAAAGCTTTAAATTTCACATAAAAAAACGCGATTA
>NZ_WTKW01000569.1:0-1507 GCF_011378745.1 Pseudoalteromonas sp. Z1A6 | reverse complement strand
TTTGAGTAAATTAAAAGCAGCGAACTTCGCTGCTTTTTGTCGTTTTAATATTTAAAAAGTATGGCGCCAAGTACAAGTATGATTAAATAAACTATACCTTGTCGCCATACAGTAAAATCCAAAGGAAATGTAATGAGCCTAATTAACGAAACCCACGATATTAATTTAACCAGCTGGGTAGAGTCAGCTAATGTTGATAATTGCGACTTCCCTATTCAAAACTTACCGTTTGCAGAGTTTCGCCGTAAAGGGTCTGATGAGGCCTTTCGTGGTGGTGTTGCAATTGGTGACCAAGTAATTGATTTAGCAAAACTGAGTAAATTAAATGTTTTAACAGGTGACGCTAAAACAGCCGCTGATGCAGCAAGTGAAGCAACTCTAAATACATTTATGGGTTTAGGGGGGCAGTATTGGTCAGCACTTCGTTTAGCGCTTTCAAAAGCACTACGAGCAGGCTCTGAGCACCAACAAGCGCTTAGCGATACGCTTGTAGCACAATCTGATATAGAGTTTTCGCTACCTTGTCGTATCGGTGATTACACCGACTTTTACACCTCTATTTACCATGCAACCGCCGTGGGCAGTTTATTTCGCCCTGATAACCCATTACTACCTAACTATAAATGGGTACCTATTGGTTATCATGGTCGTTCTTCTTCAATTGACGTATCGGGTCAAACATTTCATCGCCCTAAAGGTCAAACTAAAGCGCCAGATGCAGAAGTACCGTCATTTGGTCCGTGTAAGCGCCTTGATTACGAGCTAGAAGTAGGTATTTACTTAGGTAAAGGTAATACACTGGGCGATGCTATTGCGATTGAAAATGCAGAAAACCACGTATTTGGCTTTTGTGTATTTAACGATTGGTCGGCACGCGATTTACAAGCATGGGAATACCAACCGCTTGGTCCATTTTTAGCTAAAAACTTTGCCTCAACTGTATCACCTTGGATTGTTACAACCGAAGCGTTAGCACCTTATAGAACAAGCTGGACGCGTGATGAAAACGATCCACAACCAATGGACTATCTAGAATCAAATGCTAACCGTGAACAAGGGGCTTTTGATATTCAAATGGATGTGAAGATTCAAACGCAAAAAATGCGCAGCGAAGGTCATAACCCTACACGCGTATCAACATCTAGCTTTAAGCACTCTTACTGGACTGTGGCACAAATGGTTACTCACCACACAGTAAATGGCTGTAACTTTATGCCTGGTGACATGTTAGGCTCGGGCACTCAGTCTGGTCCAACGCATGAAGAAGCGGGCTCTTTACTTGAGCTTTCTCGTGGCGGCAAAGAAAAAATCACGTTAAGCAATGGCGAACAACGTAGCTTTTTAGAAGATGGCGATAACGTTATTATGCGTGGCTGGTGTAAAAAAGAAGGCTATGTACGTATAGGTTTTGGCTCAGTAGAGAGCACAGTACTGCCTACAAAATAATACATTTCCATAAATTAAATATAAAAGGGTCGCTTGTTAAAAGCAGCCCTTTTTTATTAAT
>NZ_WTKW01000568.1:0-1518 GCF_011378745.1 Pseudoalteromonas sp. Z1A6 | reverse complement strand
AGACTGTACGAATTTCAAACAAATAAACCCAATTGTCATATGGTTATCAAAAGTCAATACGAAAAGGGCAAAAAAAAGTTACTTTTGTTCAATTTATAGCCTTTGATTTTTGCTAAAAAAACCGTAAACTTAGCGCCCCTTGAAAAGAGGCCTATTGAATATAGTGCGTATCGGTAAATACCAACTTGAGAATAATGTAATTGTCGCGCCAATGGCTGGCATTACAGACAGACCATTTAGACAACTTTGCCGTCGTTTAGGCGCAGGGCTAGCTGTTTCTGAAATGCTATCGTCTAATCCTAAGGTTTGGAAAACGGAAAAGTCGATGAATCGTATGGATCACAGCGGTGAATCGGGTATACGCGCGGTGCAAATTGCAGGAGCAGACCCTGAGCTTATGGCGCAGGCCGCACAATTCAATGTTGCTAACGGTGCACAGATCATAGATATCAATATGGGGTGCCCAGCAAAAAAAGTGAACAAGAAACTCGCAGGCTCTGCCTTATTACAGTTTCCTGAACTTGTGGAAGAGATTATTGATGCAGTCGTTAATGCTGTTGATATACCTGTGACACTTAAAATCCGTACAGGATGGGATCCGGATAACCGTAATGGTGTAGAGATTGCGAGAATAGCTGAACGTTATGGCATTGCATCACTTGCTGTACATGGGCGTACGCGCGCATGTATGTACAAAGGTGATGCTGAGTACGCCACGATTAGGGATATAAAACGTTCAGTGTCGATTCCTGTTGTTGCCAATGGTGATATTACATCACCAGAAAAAGCAAAACAGGTTTTAGACTATACGGGTGCAGATGCCATTATGATTGGCCGAGCCGCCCAAGGTCGCCCTTGGATATTTAGGGAGATAGACCACTATTTGCGAACTGGGGAACACTTACAGCCGCCTGCTATTGCAGAGGTGCGCAGTATTTTAATGGAGCATTTAACAAACCTCCATCTGTTTTACGGTGAGCCAATGGGAGCGCGAATTGCTCGCAAACATGTATCTTGGTATTTGCAAACCCATGACAGTGATGGTCAGTTTAGGCGAGTATTTAATGCGCTCGACAACCCACAAGCACAGGTCGTCGCATTAGAGCAATACTTTAAAACACTAGCAGCTAACTAAGAAAGAAAGAGACTTAATAATGTTCGAACAAAACGTGACTTCTCCATTTATCACTAACCCTCATGTTCAGTCACACGAGAAACCGCAGCCATTGCGTGATGCAGTAAAAAAAGCTGTTCACCACTATTTAAAGCAGCTTAACGGTCAAGATGTGCAAGACGTTTACGACCTTGTTCTTTCAGAGCTAGAAGCGCCATTACTTGAAGAAGTAATGACATATACACGTGGTAACCAAACTCGTGCAGCAATTTTACTAGGTATCAACCGTGGTACTTTACGTAAAAAGCTTAAAAAATACGGCATGAACTAATATGCTGGCTGTGATTTATCACAGCTAATTATTAAAAAAGCACCCTAGGGTGCTTTTTTTATGCCCGTAGTTT
>NZ_WTKW01000567.1:0-1526 GCF_011378745.1 Pseudoalteromonas sp. Z1A6 | reverse complement strand
ACAAATTTGCGGGTTTCTTATGGTTTTCGAAAGTCCTTTTAATAAATAACTACTTGTTAACCCAATCTAAGTGATTAGCCTTAAAAATCTCTACACCTTTTCTGCGGACTCGCTCTATCCAATCTTCCGCTTTATTTACGCCCACATTAAAATGCTCCACTGCTGCTTTTTGCAGTACTCGGTGCTCATTCTGTATTGTCGTTGGCATTAGGGCTGCGTCATCCGTATTGATACATACTGTAATTGACCCTTTTCTCAAGCCAAAGCGATTGTACTTTTCACCCTGCTTAAGCCAATCCTGTTCAGGTGGGTCCCATCTAAAAATAGGATGTTCGTAATAGTGTTCAAATCGACCAATATAAATATTAGAGGTTGGGCAGGCTTCAATGATAATACCTTTAGCTGCATAATACTCCATAGACCAGTCTTGAATGGCTTCATATAAATCAAGTTCTGAAAAAGATACAGAGTCAAAGTAGCAGCCATGCTCGTAACCGAAAGTTTCAGGACTACTTTTACCAAGACAGTCAATTTTTACAATTTTTTCGCGTCGTTTTGTATAATTTTCATCTAATTCAGCAAATAAGTATGTTTGCCATAAATCGATATGCTTAGCTTGCACGTAAGCATCAGTCTTATTATAAAAATCGAGTACCCAGCCACTATATAACGGATCGTTCGGATTTATCACAGATGCATTAAAAGCATCTCTTTGGCTTATGTTTAAAACTACTGGGCAGTTACGTCTTAATAACCATGCATCGTATAAGCGCTTTGGAGGTTGAGCTACACCATAAAGAAACTCACTCCAATAGTGTATTTTTTCCTGTAGTAAATGTAGAACCCCAACCAAGTTAGGGACTGACTGTATAACTGTAAGCGCTTTCTGGTGGCTCCATACTAAATTATCTAAGTGCTCACCAACAGTTAAATAAGCAGTCTGCTGACGTTTTGCCCAACTTGTTGGACAGACACCTAAAGCCAAAGCGTGCCCGACTCTATCCCCAACTTGAAAATCACAAAACACAACTGACTCATCGATAGATCTCATACCCGAAAGTAAATGGCTGAAGTCCTCTCCTGCATGCACTGTAATAAATGGTTTGGATAAACGATTGCTCATTAAACCTTTTGTGGGTATTTTACTATCCCTTAAACGCCTCAAAGCAGGGGCAAATACCTCTATGGGAAGTTCATTTTCATTCCCAGCAACATCATAACCCCGAATTGCTTTTCTAAGATCTAGCGATGTATTTATTACATCATTTAATAGCTGAGAGTGGGCTAACTCTTTTTCTGAAAAAGTTACCGAGCTTGAAAAGTCTTGCAGATACTCAACTTGATTTTTAATTTGCGTCCGAAAGTCCTCTTGTAACTTGTCTTGACGATTACCACTACGAGTAAAATGTATTACAAAATGAGTATTCTCTGCTAAAGTGCGCTCAAATATATACTTCAATGCCTTTTCAAAATATTTAGGGTTTACTGGTTTCTTTTTTTTATTCCCTAAAATAAATTTTGGAATT
>NZ_WTKW01000566.1:0-1541 GCF_011378745.1 Pseudoalteromonas sp. Z1A6 | reverse complement strand
GTGGTGTAACTTACGCCCACACCGCCGCCAACAAGTTGCTCAGTAATAGTAATTTCACTGCCAGCCGGTAAATCAGATGTACCGTTTAATAACACCAATGAACCTAATAAGAAGGTAGGTGTAAATGCTAAGTCTGGCGGTGTTATATCGACTTCGCCACTGTCCGTGCCGGTGCCTGTGTTGCCTGCAGCATCGGTGATGCTGGCGCTGACGCTGTAATTACCTTCCGCTAAATCGCCGCTTGGCGTTGCACTCCAGTTACCACTTGCATCGGTTTGTACATCAATGCTTTGAGTGGCATTCGCTGCATCTGTAAACGTAACTGTGATAGTGCTATTAGGTGCATCACTGGTGCCAGTCACTGTGGGTGTGGTGTCATTGGTGAGTACTGGCGCATTTACACTCACACTCGGTGCGGTCGTATCAATGGTGCCGTTGCCTATAATATCGGTGCTGTTACCTGCCACATCGCTGATGTTAGCTTCAATACTATATGGTCCTTCTGCTATCGCTGTTGGCACTTCGACTGAGAAGTTGCCATCTTCATCAACCGTGGTGGTGAACGTTTGTGTATTGCCTAAATCGTCCACCACGGTGAAGTTAATAACGGTGCCTTCAACGGCATCGCTTGTGCCGCTAAGTGTCGGGGTGATGTCGCTACTTGAGCCTGGACTGGTAAGTACAAGTGTCGGTGCAATGGTGTCTATTTCACCAGCGCCAGTAGCGGTGGTGTCATTGCCTGCTGCATCGCTCACGCTTGCGCTGATGGTGTATCCACCTTCTGCAATGGCTGCCGGTACAGGAATTGACCACGTACCATTAGCAAGTACGGTGGCGCTCATTGTTTGTGGTGTGCCACTGCTATCTGTCACTATAACCGTTACCGTACTGCCTTGCGGTGCATCACTACTGCCTGCAATCGTTGGCGTGGTGTCGTTGCCTGCACCGTTGTTGGTAATAACAAGGCTCGGACCTGTTAGATCTATCTGACCTGTCTCTGTGGCGCTGCCAATATTACCCAGTCCATCATCTACCTGTGCGGTAACAATGTATTCGCCTTCGGCTAAATCAGTTGGTGCATCGACACTCCATACACCACCCGTTACGGTCGTATCAACAGTCGTAATATTCCCTGCACTGTCTTCAAACGTTAAGCTAATGGTTGTGCCATCAGCTGCATCACTTGTCCCGCGAATTTCTGGCGTGGTGTCATTGGTGTCAACCAGTGCATTAATACTGATGCTTGGCGCAGTGGTATTGAGTGTCGCGGTTTCACTTAACGTGGTGGTGTTGCCTGCGCTATCACTAACGCTAGCTTCAATGGTGAGCTCACCATCGCTCAGTGCATTCGGTACATCTGCTGACCAACTGCCATCGGCTTGTACTGTCGCGGTGAACGTTTCTGTGTTATCTGCATCCCTGACGTTAATCGTTATAACCGTGCCTGCTGGCGCGTTTGATGTCCCGCTAATTGTTGGTGTGCTGTTATTCGTGGCGCCCACGGTATCCAGTGTTAATGTCGGTGCTAAGGTATCAAGAGT
>NZ_WTKW01000565.1:0-1544 GCF_011378745.1 Pseudoalteromonas sp. Z1A6 | reverse complement strand
GGTTTGAAAGTGGCTTTAATTTATTTGAAGCGCACATTGGAATACCCCCCTTCACCATGAAATTGTAGTTATATAGTTATAATTATAAAGGTGCATTACTTAAGCCCAATGCACCTTTACTTTATAAACCGAATACTTTGAGTATTCTTATATTTTTAACTAATTGAATTGAATTAAGTATTTGTTCATAAAGATTCAGTTAGTATGAAGTTGTTCTCCTGTGAATCCCTACGACATATTGTTGTTTTAAGCAGTTTTTGCCAGCTCATATTGAGCTGGTTTTTTTTGCCTATTTTTTCTTAAAACCAACTAAGTATTAGCAAAATGCTCATGCTTTAACCTGTTATTGCTAAGCTCACTAGGCTAAAAAATTCTTACAACTATTACTCCTATCTAAATTAGGTCAATTTTAATCCTGAAAAGTCAACGCGCCCTAGTGCCATTCAGCCCTGCATGTTAAAGTTATTACAGTAATTAATTTAATTAGGCGTACCGATGCGTTATTACCTATCTACACTTTTTGTTTGTTTAACTTTTTTTTCGGGCATAGTAAATTCTGCTGAACAAAAACCAGCAGCCCCTACAGCACAACAAGAGCAACAAGCCCTCAAACAACTTAAAGAGTCTATGTTTAAACCGCTAATGGAGCGCTACATACTCGACGAGCTAAAAGCCGTAAGGCAAGATCAACAAAAACTCCGTGAGGATGTAACTAAGCAAGTTACTCATGCACAGCTTGATACTGCAGATCGCGCATTAACGTACACTACCGACACTATTAATAATGTATTTTTTATAATTACCGCTACGGCTTCTATTTTGGTTTTAGTGGGCTGGAACTCACTACGTGATGTTAAAAACAAAGTAGAAGATATTGTAAATACACGTGTAAGTGTAATTACTGACGAGTATGAAGACCGATTAAAAATTCTTGAAGAAAAACTGCGCGTACGCTCAGAAGAAATACTCAGTAACCAAGAGCGCATATCGGTTACCAACGAGGTTCATTCGTTATGGATGCGTGCCAATTTAGAAAGTGATTTTGCTAATAAAATTGAAATATTTGATGAGATTTTAAAACGCAAACCAGAGGATGTTGAAGCCATTGCTTATAAGGCCGATGCGTTATTAGAAATAAATGAAACAGCACAAGCCATTGAGTTGTGTAATCAAGCCATTGATATAGATAGTGTCTATGGTTATGCCTATTGGCAACGAGCATGTGCTTATGCGCTAACACATAAGCATGCTGATGCATTAGCCGACATTAAAATGGCACTTGAATACTCTCCAAATTTACGTAATGAGCTATTACATGAGAGCGCATTTGCAAGCTTACATGACAACGACAGCTTTAATACGATAGTAGCTGGTGAAGTTGTTTAAGCATTCGGTATTTGGCCTGTATGATTAGGCGCAACATCATAAAAAAGGGCCTTGGCCCTTTTTTTGTTTTTAAAGGTTATGTTTGTTGGGTAATACCAACCTGCATAAATTTTTGATCAATTTAACGAATTAAATTGCACTATAACGTCGTTAAAAAT
>NZ_WTKW01000564.1:0-1549 GCF_011378745.1 Pseudoalteromonas sp. Z1A6 | reverse complement strand
TGTTGCGAAATTAAAAGAATTTGACAAGGTCTTAATTAAAGGTTCTGGCGCTGATCTTTCTGTTTATAATTATTCTCCTGAAAAGATCACTAACAATGTAAAAATAGTTATGGCATGTCGCTTACTTAAAGAAAAAGGCGTGTATCAGTATATAGAAGCTGCCAGAATCGTTAAAGAGCAATACCCTAATACTGAGTTTTTACTCGTAGGCACGCCTGATTTAGAAAACCCAAATACAGTAAAGCAAATTGAGATTGACTCTTGGGTAAACAAAAATTTGATTACTTATCTAGGTCACAGAAGTGATATACCGGCTGTATTTGCTGATGCAAATATTGTTTGTTTGCCTTCGTTTTATGGTGAAGGTGTACCAAAAGTACTTATTGAAGCTGCTGCTTGTGGAAGATCTATTGTAACAACCGATAACCCTGGTTGCAGGGACGCTGTTATTGAAGGTGAGACTGGGCTCACAGTTCCTATTCGTGATGCTAGAGCGCTGGCAATTGCTATTCAAAAACTTATAAGTGAACCTGAGTTAAGAGTTTCTATGGGCAATAAAGCAAGGGCTTTTGCTGAAGCTGAGTTTGATGTAGATAGCGTTGTAAGTAAGCACTTAGATATTTATGTTAATTTAATTGGTAAAGTTCAATGATTGCAATAACGGGATATAATGGCTTTGTAGGCCAACAGTTACTAAAAAAACTACCAGTTGAAAAGTGTTTATTGATTGGAAGAGTGAAACCTCAATCCAATTATAAGTTTTGTGAATTAGATTTATCTTCGAGTGAGCATTTAAATTTAATTAGTGCATTTAATAAAGTTGATACACTTGTGCATATAGCTGCGCGCGTTCATGTTATGAACGAGGAATCATCAGATCCTATTGCTGAATTTAGAGCCGTTAATACACAAGGGACTTTAAACTTGGCGCGACAAGCTGCATTATCAGGCGTTAGGCGTTTTATATTTATAAGTTCTATAAAGGTCAATGGAGAAAGCACGACTGATAAATCTCCGTTTACTGAAAATGATTATCCAGCTCCTGAAGATCCTTATGGGATCTCTAAAGCAGAGGCTGAGGAGCAGCTATTAGCCCTGGGTAAAAATACAGGCATGGAGATTGTAATTATTCGCCCACCACTTGTATATGGTAAAGGGGTAAAAGCAAACTTTTCCTCATTAATGCGCTTTGTCGGTAATGGTTTTCCGCTACCATTTAGAGGCATAAAAAATAATAAGCGTAGTTTAGTGTCAGTTTATAACTTAATTGATTTAATTAAAGTATGCATTGAACACCCCAAAGCGGCGAACCAAGTTTTTTTAGCTAGCGATGACCATGACTTATCAACCGCTGAAATGGTTGCATTGATGGCTAAGGTACAAGGTAAAAAAAACTTAGCTCTTCCAGTCCCTGTTTGGTGTTTTAAATTAGCCGGTAAATTACTTAATAAAGGTGATGTAATTGATAGATTGACTGGTTCTCTTCAATTAGATATTACTCAAACAAAAAAAACACTTGATTGGACTCCACCATATTCTGTTGAACATG
>NZ_WTKW01000563.1:0-1557 GCF_011378745.1 Pseudoalteromonas sp. Z1A6 | reverse complement strand
ATTCATAAAAAAGCCTAAAAGTGGTTACCCGCTTTTAGGCTTAATAATTTTTGTATTATAAACACGTATTAAAAATATCTATTTAAAACACTTATTTCATTTATGCAGCTAAATTAGCTGGCGATCATAATGCTTTTAACATTAACAAATTCGCGCATACCAAAGCCGCCGTGCTCTCGGCCATAGCCACTGCCTTTAACACCACCAAACGGTAAGTTAGGCTGTGCTAAACCGTAACCGTTAATGTTGATCATGCCGGTGTCAAAGTGCTTTTTAGCAAGCTCAATAGCTTTTTTCTCATCTTTAGAGAAAATACCACCGCCTAAACCGTAGCGAGAGTCGTTGGCGATGCGCATTGCATCGTCGTTGTCTTTCGCTTTTATTAGCGAAGCTACTGGGCCAAATAACTCATCATCGTAAGCTGGCATGCCAGGCGATAAGTTATCTAATAGCGTTGGAGGGTAGTAGTAACCTGTTTGCGATGGAATTTCGCCACCCGTTACTATGTTTGCACCGGCTTTAACCGATTGCATAACTTGGTCATGAATGCCGTCACGCAAGTCTTCACGTGCCATTGGACCTAAGTCTGTATCATCTGCCATTGGGTCGCCCATTTTCATGGCTTCAAATTGCTCTTTTATTTGCGCTTTAAAGTCATCATAAAGAGACTCAACCACTACATAACGTTTAGCTGAAACACAGGTTTCGCCGTTGTTAATCATACGGCCTGTTACACAGGTTTTAACTGCTAACTCTAAGTCTGCGTCATCAAGTACTAAGTAGGCATCGTTACTACCAAGCTCAAGTACCGTCTTTTTAGCATGCTTGCCAGCTTCTTCAGCTACTTTTTTACCTGTAGCATCACTACCTGTAAAGGTTACGCCGCTAATTGCTTTGTGTGCGATTAATGAACTTGCTGTTTTACCATCGATAAGTAAGTTGCTAAAGCAATGTTCAGGGAAGCCTGCTTGTTTAAATAAGGTGTCGATTTTTTCAGCCATGCCAAATACGTTACCAGCATGTTTTAATACTGTTGTGTTACCCGCCATGATGTTGGCAGCACTGTAGCGAATTACCTGATAAAGCGGGAAGTTCCACGGTTGAATACCCAATAATACGCCCGTTGGTTGGTAGCTAATAATTGCGCGGCCACCTTCCATATCACGTTCTTCGTCGGCAAGTACTTGTGGGCCGTTTTCGGCGGTGTAACGACAAATAGCTGCACACAGCTCAACCTCTTGAAAGCCTTGCTCGTAAACTTTGCCCATTTCTTCAGTCATAAGTTTTGCAATAGCTTCTTTTTGCTCTTCGAAAAGTGAGGCTAACTTATTAAGATATCTCGCACGTTCAGTGAACGACGTTAAGCGCCATTTTAAATATGTTTCGTGAGATTTTTCGATTACCTGCTCAGCTTCCTTTTGAGAAAGTAGTGTGTAGGTATTAATGGTTTGCTCAGTTGCCGGATTAATCGTTTTAACTGTGTTACTCATTTCTATCTCCTTACAAATTAATTATCTATAAGGGTGCAAAACAAAAGCCAGATTAGTAGTTATCAAT
>NZ_WTKW01000562.1:0-1570 GCF_011378745.1 Pseudoalteromonas sp. Z1A6 | reverse complement strand
TAGTAGCTAAAATAGGTGTCGTATATGAATATCTCAAGAAAACTGATGCTTATTGTAATATTAACTGCAGCAGAGATAAGTATTACTGTCTACTCAGCTTTTGAAATAGCTAAAGGAGCTAAGTTTCACCAACTTAACTTTCTTCATTTAAAGTATACACATCAACTTACCAAGTCAGTTAAAAAAATAGAAAATGATATCCCCATAGATATAAATACCATTGAGTCGGATATATTGTTAATTAGGCAGCAACCGATTGAATGTATTGAACAAATAAACCCGTTAAATTATGCTGTTATGAAAGTTATTAACACAGATCATACATTAACAATCTGTGAAAACGATATTGAAATTGCTGATAAAGCCTTATTGTCAGTTAATCAGTATAAAAAGGGGGAACTTAGTAGAGACGCTTTTTTACTAAATCTTAATACTTCGCTAAGTGGCTTTAATAAAAACACGGAGCTGTTTGAGGAACCAATTAGAAAAACAGTATCGTTTATACTAATGACGTTAATTCCACTTGTTATAATCATATCTTTTTTTAATATTCTTTTTATAAGTTATCTTTCTCGCACAATATCGAGCTCTATTCGAAATCTTACTCTACTTTTATCAAGTAAGCCCGAAAGCAATATTAATCTAGACGATGAACTTGATATAAAAACGTCGGGTGAATTAAAAGCACTCGTTATCGCGGCTAGACAGCGAATTAAAAATGATCTTTTAAATATTGAAAACAGTATTGAACTCAAAGAGATTATAAACAGCCAGACAGCTTCCCTGCAGCAAGCAAATGATGAGCTTGCCCAGTTTGCTTATCGGGCTTCCCATGACCTGAAGTCACCGCTGTCAGGGGCTAAATCCTTAGCGCATTTTGTTATCGAAGATATAAAAGCGGGAGACACAGAGGAGGCAAGCCGAAATGCACTGGTTATTTATCAACAAATGGAAAAGTTAGAAACACTTGTTGTTGATATTTTATTGTTAGCCAAAGCTGATATTGGTAATGAGGATAAAGATGTAATTGACTTTAATCAGTTAATTATTGATATGAAAGAACGACTGTCTTGGCTCATGAAAGATAATCCTTGTACGCTCGAAACAACAATTAATCTATCAGTACCTATAAGGTCGGAAAAAGCGCGTTTTGCTCAAATTATTGAAAATTTGATATCAAATGGGTTGAAGTATTACGACAGAAATAAAGACTCGCCTTATGTCCGCTGTGATATTTTTAATGAGCAAGAGACGTTTTTTATTACTGTTACAGATAACGGAATGGGAATACCACAAAAGCATCAAAGTGAAGTGTTTGATATGTTTAAGCGATTTCATGCACAGACAAGTACGGGGTCTGGTTTAGGGATGGCGCTGGTTAAAAAACATATTGAGTATTTAAATGGTGAAGTATCACTGCAAAGCTCTGATGAAGGTACGACGTTTAAAATAATAATACCAATGGATAAGCTAACATGACAAAAATTAAACCCCCTATATTAATTGTCGATGACAATGAAGTTGACCGGTATATTCTTAAAAGATTAATTAAAGAGGCTGAATTAGATCT
>NZ_WTKW01000561.1:0-1579 GCF_011378745.1 Pseudoalteromonas sp. Z1A6 | reverse complement strand
CGTTAACTACAATTCTATGTATATAAAATCAAAGTATAAATTATAAATATCTCAGATATTCATTTATTTATCATCCTATCTGTATACAATATCAGCGGCTATTAAATAAGGTACACTCATAAGGTACAACCATGAAAAAACAGATCAGCTTATTGGCACTTTTATGCACCGCTTCTGGTGCTTACGCAGAATCAGCACCTAAAAATGTAATTTATATGATTGGTGACGGCATGGGTCCGGCTTACACCACGGCTTATCGCTATTTTAAAGATGACCCTGCAACAAAAGAAGTAGAAGGCACGGTTTTTGACACTATTTTAAAAGGCATGGCGCATACCTACCCTGACGACCATACTTATGTAACAGACAGTGCAGCGGGTGCTACAGCGCTTAGTAGCGGTCATAAAAGTTATAATGGCGCGGTTGGTGTAGATACAGACAAAAAACCAGTTAAAACTATGCTTGAAATAGCAAAAGAGCGTGGTATGACAACAGCGCTTGTTGTAACGTCACAAATAAACCATGCAACACCTGCTAGCTTTACAGCTCACAATGAATCTCGTTACAACTACGATGATATTGCCAACGATTATATTGATAATAAGATTGCTGGTAAATTACCCGTTGATTTAATGCTAGGTGGCGGTACTAAATATTTTATTCGAGATGACCGTAATTTAGTTGAAGAATTTAAAGCGGCAGGTTATCAATATGGCGACGATATTAATAATCTGGGCCAAATCACACAAATACCTGCCATTGGTTTGTATGCAAGCAAAGGCCTGCCATTTGCACTTGATATGAACCCAACTCGCCTTACTCAGTTAACATCTAAAGCGCTTGGTTTACTAGATAACCAGAACGAAGAAGGCTTTTTTGTGATGATTGAGGGAAGCCAAATTGATTGGTGTGGTCACTCTAACGATATAGCCTGTGCGATGGCTGAAATGGACGACTTTGCTAAATCAATCGAAAAAGCAAAAGCGTACGTTGATAAAAATAAAGACACTATACTTGTAGTTACAGCCGATCACTCAACGGGCGGCTTAACTATTGGTTCGCACGGCCAATTTAAATGGGAAACAGACGTAATTAAGGGTGTTAAGGCAACTGCTAGTAAGTTAACAGACAAACTTATGGAGTCTAAAGACTTAAAACCAGTATGGACTGCTAACACCAATATTGAATTTACAACCGAAAACCAAATCAAACTTGAGCAAGCTAAAAAAATGGGCGAAAAAGCGCTTAATTTAGCTGTTAAAAGTATTATTAGTGATGCGAGCTTTACTGGCTGGACAACCGGCGGACACACCGCTGTAGACGTTCAAGTATTTGCCTATGGCAAAGGCAGTGAGCAATTTATTGGCTCACAAAATAATACTGATATTGCCGATAAGCTAATTGGCTTTATTGAACAGTAATACCAATCCGCAATAATACTTAATCAATTTGAGGGGTTAAATCTGACGTTAACTACGTTAAAAATTTCTGATATAGAACAACTAAATAACGAAATTTTTGCCTTGTTATCAACACGATTTTCTTCCCTCAAAATAGATCACTTAATTAAGCGAATTGG
>NZ_WTKW01000560.1:0-1579 GCF_011378745.1 Pseudoalteromonas sp. Z1A6 | reverse complement strand
AATATAAAAAAGCCATCAAAAAGCCCCACTGTACAAAAACACCTATATAAAACGAGATATTTGTATTTAAAAGTAGCTCAACCATTTTACTCCAACACTAGATAAAAAATTATTATACCGCTTTACATATTACGGCAACATCAAATAAAGGCACAAAATCACTCTTCTTTTAAGTTGAGCTTTACTGCCTCAGCGATCTAAACTTAACTTTCTAACACATCTTAAAAGCTTGTTTAAGCCTAAAAAATCCTTATTGATGATTAATACCAATGCCATGGTAAAATCGACAAAATACATCCCGAATGTGTAAATGGTCCAAAACCACCAATAGTAAAGAGTGCCAACGATTACAATGTCGTAATGCATACCCAGGAACAGACACGCATTAATAAATAGACCAACAATTACATAGACAAAAGCAATGGGGACAGGATTTTTACATACAGCTCGCCAAAGTAATAAAGTACCTATGGTAGCAAAATCAAAATAAAAGTAATTTAAGTGAGAAGTCGAAGTTCGAGGATCCATAAAAAGACTTGAAGTATAAGAAACCAGCATAATGAATGATAACTGTAGCAGGCTTTTATCTGCCTTATTTATACTTGCTGATAGATTATATAAAAATGAAATTAAAAAGAACCAAGTAAATAATAGCCCTATATTATCGCCTAAATCGACAAGACTCCAGAGTAGGTCAGCCATCAACTGTCCTTTTCAAACTAGTAATCAAACCATTTCTAAATTTCATCAAGTATAAAAAATTTTTGTTTATAAAAAATATAGCTACCATTATAAAATCAGCAGCGTTGACCCCTATCGCGTAAGCATTCCAAAGCCACCAGTAGCTTGTATTATTTGATATATAGATGTCGTAATGCATGAGAAAATGCAGGGTTGAGTTTATAGCTAAACCAGTAATAATATATAGATAGGTAATACCATCATGCCAGAGCCGCCTAAGGGAAATGATAACTAGGAGAGTTAAAATATCGGAAAACAAAAAATCTAGATAAGTTACCGTATCCATATTTGTAAATATACTAAACGAATATGAAACACTCATAACCAAAGACAAATACACTCTTTCTTTATTAGGCTTATTAATCGAATGAGCAAGGGAGTACAAAAAAGCCATAAGAAACCCCCATTGTACAAATGCACCTATGTACAGAGAAATTGTTGGGCTAATTAAAAGCTCATTCAATATTTTTCAACTTTTTAAAGTTCAATGTAACCCCTCTTTTAAAAGTGGTATTTTTATTGAATACTAGTGAAAGAAACATTAAAACATCGAACATATTAACGCCAATAGAATAAACACTCCAATACCACCAAGGCTCATAGTTATATAAAACGTATAGATCGTAATGCAATATTAAGGTGAGCACAGCATTTATTATTAACGCAAAGATGATGAAGTGAAAAGCTATAGAGCGGTGAAGTACTCTAAAATTAACAAAGCTAAAATTGTAATAAAATCGTAGAGCGCCCAATTTAAATATAAACTTTCTAATAAGTTTATGTAACCACTGGAAATATATGAGCAGAGCATAAGCGCAGATAAATAAACCGAGGATTT